>JBGQGO010000089.1:0-13728 GCA_041497455.1 Blastocatellia bacterium
ACTTCGATGGCGACTCCCCACGTAGCCGGCGTCGCCGCGCGGTTCTTGCAAAGCAACCCGACCGCATCCCCGGCTACGGTCAGAAACGAAATCGTCAACCAGGCCACTCTGAATCATCTGAGCGGCATACCTTCAGGCACGGCTAATCGGCTGCTGTTCTGGTCGAGTACGAGATAGGATCAATAGACGCGATCGCCCGCTGCGCTCTTATCAGGCAGCGGGCGACGTGCATACCGTGCAGGTATCACCCGGGGCGTATCGATTGCTACTCGTATCTGAGCGCGTCAATAGGGTCCAACCGGGAAGCCTTCATTGCGGGCCACATCCCGAAGACCAATCCAATGCCGCACGAAACCGTTATCCCGGCAATCGGAGCCCACGCGGGAACGTGTACAGGCAGAATCAAGTTTACGAGCAGGCTCAAGCCCCAGCCGATGGCAATTCCAAGCAGCCCGCCCGAACCGGTGAGCGACATCGCTTCGATCAAAAACTGACGAAGGATGTCCCGTCTGCGAGCGCCAATCGCTTTTCTGAGTCCGATCTCTTTTGTGCGCTCGGTGACCGAGACCAGCATAATATTCATCACGCCGATGCCGCCGATCAACAGACCAACGCTCGAGATCGCGAACATCAGGATCGCGATGCCGCCGGTGATCTGGTGAAACTGCTCGGATATCGCTTCGGGAGTCGAGAGGCCGAAGTTGTCTTTCGCATCATACGCGACACCACGCCGCCGCCGCAGCAGCGATCGGATCTCGTCCTCCGCCTGAGCAAGCTTTCCTTCTTCGGCTTGCGCCATCACGAAGTGGTCCTTTTCGGCTGGGAACATCTTCTTCATCGATTCATACGGAACGTAGACCGCGCGATTCTGATTGCCCCCGTCGTTCTCCCCGACAAAGAAGTTGTCCAGCTTTTGAATGACGCCGATCACGGTGAAAGGCTTGTCGTTCACAAGGATCTGCTTGTCGAGCGCTTGAATGTGCGGGAAAAACTTATCGGCGATATCAGCTCCGATCACGCATACGTCCGCGCGATGCTGGTTTTCGACCTCGGTGAAGTAGCGCCCTTCGGCGATGTGCACCGAGGACATTCGCTCGTAGTCAGTCGTCGTTCCCTGGACCTGTGTGATGTACAACTCCTGGTCTTGATAGCGGACCTTCAGCACGTCGTCCGGGCTGAGGAAGGGAGCCACGTATTTGACCGACGGACACTGTTCTTTGATCGCCATCGCGTCTTCGTAAGAGATCGGTTTGCGCATGCGCTCTTCGGGGGTGAGCCTGCCCGTATGAATGCCCGGATCGAATTTGTAGATGAAAACGGTGTTGGTTCCGAAGGACTCGATGTCCTGCGTGAACTGCTGGTCGAGTCCCGAGATGAACGACGCAATGACCATCACCGTCACGGTGCCGATCACTACGCCGAGCACGGTCAGGAACGAGCGGAACTTGTGCGCGTGCAAGGTTGCAAACGCCATTCTGAAGCTTTCACTTGTGTCTTGCTTGCTCATATGAACCTAGGCCGGAAGAGGTGCATGGAGTTCAGGCTTTAGCCTGCGTCTGTGTTAGCGGAGATCAAGACAGGCTAAAGCCTGAACTCCATGCACCCCTCCCAGATCAGTCCGCCCGAAGCGCCTCGATCGGATCGAGTTTTGCGGCCTTCCACGCCGGATAGATCCCAAAGAACAAACCGATGCTCGCCGAGACGGTCAGCGCAATGAACGTCCAAAGGATCGGCAACGCAGTCGGGAGATCAAAAAGAACCGTAGCCAGTTTTCCGAGACCGTACGCGATGGCGACGCCTATGCACCCCCCTAGCAACGAAAGCACGGTTGACTCGGACAAGAACTGACGCACTATGTCTTTGCGCCTCGCTCCAAGCGATTTGCGAATTCCGATTTCGCGCGTTCGCTCGGTTACCGACACCAGCATTATGTTCATGATGACGATGCCGCCGACGACCAGCGATACCGACGTCACTCCTATCGCGACGATGGAAATAGTGCCGAAGATCTGCTCGCGCAGCTTGTTGAGCGCATCCGAACTAACGATGCCGAAGTTGTCAGGGTCGTCATAGTTCAAATGCCGCCTGGCTCGAAGAACCACTCTCACCTCATCCTGCGCTTTTTCGATAGCTTCCGGCCCGATTGCTGCTACCCTGATCCCGATCGAGCCGCGTGAGCCGTAGATGTTTTGATAAGTCGAGATCGGCATGATGACGAAGTTGTCGCGCGGGTTCCCGAACACGGTTCCGATCTCTTGCGCGACGCCTACGATGCGGAACGGGAGGCCTTCGATTTTGATTTCCTTGTCGAGTGGATCAACGCTAGGAAAGAGCTGGTTGGCGATCCCATACCCGATGAAGCAGGCGTAGCGCGAGTGCTCCTCCTCGATCGAAGCTATGTATCTGCCTTGATCGACTTTGATCGAATCAATATCGACCATGTTCGCGCTCACGCCAAACAGCTCCACGTCTTGCAGCGTCTGAGTTTCCCGCTTTATGGTCCCCCGCCTTCGCATCGTCGCGGCCGCGTCTTTGACGTAAGTTGGGTGCTCTTTGATAGCGCGCAAGTCATCGAGCTTGATGTCTTTGTTCTTCTTGTTGCGCTCGATCCACTCCTGCATGCTGGTCACGATGCCCATCTTGTTTACGACGAAGGCGTTCGAGCCGAGGTCGGCGATCTTGTCATTGAAGTACTTATTGAAGCCTTCGATCAGCGAGACGACGACGATAACCGTTGCGACGCCGAAGATGATGCCGAGCAGAGTCAGGAAGGATCTGAGCTTGTGCGCGAGAATCGCGCTGAGCGCCAGCGCTACGGATTCAAAGAATTTCATACGATGGTCCCGCTACCCGTTTTCGATCTGTTGATTCCCAAGCTACTAGAACGAGATTTCTCGACATAAGTTCACGTCTTGTCGCATTGATAGTCCACATAAGTCTATACGCGCGCCCGATTGCGCGGAGGTGCACCAAACCCATATGACAAACGCGGCAAGTCCGGTCTCTATTAACAAAAGCATTCGCCGAGGTCACTAGCAGAGCTGATGCAAGCGGCACCAATCCCACCCACGGCAGTGACCGTGAAGACTCCGGCAATACCACCCACGGCAGTGGGTGGATCGTTCAGGTGCAGCCTACAAGACGGCGGCCCGCCCTCTCGGTTTTGGTTATCTCTCCCTCGCGCCGCGAGGGGAGAGAGAGGGCAAAACAGGAATCTCGGGGCTGCCCCTATGTAGGCTGGACTTGAACGATCCACCCACTGCCGTGGGTGGGATTCGAGGAAGCAGGCCAGCGGCACTCCTCTGTAGGCAGGACTTGAACAATCCACCCACTGCCGTGGGTGGTATTCGCGCAAGACACTCTTAGTCACACCCGCGCGAAGCCGTGCAATGTGTCTTCTGCAATGTGTCTTCAGCTTGACCAGTTACTCGAGAGGGGATAGCCTTGCGCGCAGAAGCCTCGCCGCTTGGTTTGACGCGCCCTGCCTGTGCAGGGTCGAGCTGCTTATGAGGGCTCCAGAGGTTGGAGATGTATCAAACTATCTCGCATTATCGCACGTTTGAGCGCCTTGGTTCCGGCGGAGCAGGACAAGTTTGGAAAGCCGAAGACCTCAGACTTAAACGCACTGTTGCGATCAAGTTCGTTGCGCCCGATCTCGCCCGAGACGGCCAGGCGATAGAGCGATTGCGGAGCGAAGCTCAAATGGCCGCCGCGCTGACGCATCCGAACATTGCTACGGTGTACGAGGTCGTCGAGTCGAGCGACCAGTTCTACATCGTTATGGAATTCGTCGAAGGCGAAACTTTGAAGTCGAGAATCGAGCGGGGGCCGCTCGATATCAACGCATCGCTCGGGGTAGCCGCCGAAGTTGCTGACGCGTTGAAAGCTGCGCACGCTCGCGGGTTGATTCATTGCGATATCAAGTCTTCGAACATAATGATCACGCCTGACGGACAGGCGAAGGTTTTGGATTTCGGATTAGCGAAGACTGCAGCCAAGCCGGGCCCTTCGCGCGATGTTCTCCGTGCAGGCTATCGGGGTGATGGGCTAGGAATTTCGATCGAGCGCGAGGGCGTCCAGGCCAGCAAGGTCGTCTCCGGCACTCCCGGTTATATGTCGCCCGAGCAGGTTCGAGGGGAGGGGCTCGATCAGCAGGCGGACCTCTTCTCATTGGGCGTGGTGTTGTATGAGATGCTAACGGCCATGTTGCCGTTCAACGGCGACGGACCGCTCGAGGTCTTTCACTCGGTATTGAATGATGAGCCGGCGTCATTGAGCGCTTTTTGCGACGACGCGCCGCTCGAACTCGAGAGAATAGCCAGAAGGGCGCTCGCCAAGCGACGTGACGAGCGATACGCGTCTGCCGAAGACTTGCTCCGCGACCTGCGCGCGTTGAAGCGCCGGCTTGAAAACAAAGAAGACCTTGAAGCGCGGTTCGTTAAAGACGCAGCATCAGAAAACGAGGGGGCGGATGCGCCCCTCATCGAGCGTGATCGGCTCGCGACACTGCGAGCCGTTGCCTGGCGTCACCGCAGATCGTTGCTGCTCGCAGGAGCGTTCGCGGCGTCGGTGGCGGTTTGGGACATCGTCAGCCTTCAACCGCAAGGACCGGAATGGGCGAGAGCGGCCGGCCTGTTTGCGCTTGCGGCTGCGTGCGCGTTGAGTTACGTCGCCGCGCGGCATAGAGCATTCATGACTCGCAACGCGATTCCGGCTGGCGCGGCGTTTCGAGGGTTGCTGCCCTTTCAAGAAGCCGATCGTGATCGATTCTACGGGCGAGAGACGGACACGGCGGCGCTCTTTGAAATGATTCGCCACAGTGACTTTCGGTTCGGTGTGCTGTTCGGGGAGTCGGGCTGCGGCAAGACGTCGTTGCTCAGAGCGGGGTTGCTGCCGAAGTTGTGGGAGGAAGGCTATGTTCCTGTCTACTGCCGCTCGTACAAAGACCCGCTCGCTGCTGCGCTGGAAGCATGCCGCAAACGCAGCCACGTGAACGCTATCGAAGGCGAATCCCCCAAGGAATATTTGTCGCGAGCGGCGTGCGAGCTCGGCGCAACAATTGTCATCGTCTGCGATCAGTTCGAAGAGTTCTTCATCAGCCACAAATCAAGAGAGGAGCGAGAGCCGTTCCTTTCATTCATAGCCGCCTGTCACGACGCGGAAGACCTTCCTGTCAAGTTCCTTGTTTCGATGCGCAGCGACTTTCTCTACTTGATCAGCTCGGAGCTTAGCGGGCGGATTGCCGAGCCTCTGATCAGTTCGCGGCTCTTTCACCTTCGCAACTTCGACGAGGCACAAGCAAGCGAGATCATCGAGAAATCAGCCCGGCGGGCGGGACTGCCCTTTGAAGAGGGGCTCAGCCGTCAGGTCGCGCGCGATCTGGCGAGCGGCGATGTTGTCTCGCCTTCTGAAATGCAAATCGTCGGCGAGCAATTGCAGAGCAAGCGAATCTATACGCTTCTCGCCTATCGGCGAGCCGGCGGTAAAGAACCCTTGGTGCACGGTTTTCTCGAAGATGTGATTCAGGCATCCGGTGACGCGGAGGCAGCGCGACTGCTGTTGCGCAGCGTCATCTCCGACGAGAATACTAGGCTCACGCTGACGGTTGACGACATAGCCAAACGAACCCAGCGAAGCAACGCTTTGGCGGAGCGCTTGTTGAATATCTTCGTTAGGGCGCGGCTTATGCGCGAGATTCAGGAAGACGAGCCGTGGCGATACGAATTGATGCACGAGTACCTCATCGAAAGGATCAACCAGGTGACCGGGAAAGTAATGGATGCGACGCAGCGTGCGAACCGGCTGCTCAAACAGTACGCGTCGAACTATTTGGTAGACGGAAAGACCCGCATCCCGATCAATAAGCTCTGGTTCATCCGGCGTTATTCGGACGTTGCGCGCGGCGAACGCGAGCGAGAGCTGATGAAGAAGAGCCTTCGATGGGGCCTTATGAAGGCAGGGGTGCTGACGTTGCTTTTGTTTATGGGAGCGACAATAGCAGCGGCGGCGCTGTCGGTCAGCGAAGAGTGGGAAGGCGTCAGGCTCAGTGACGGGCACACTGCGGCGGCGCGCAAAGCGGTCTTCTCGCCCGACGGACGGTTGCTTGTTACGTGCGGCGAAGATGGGAGAATCATCGTCTGGGATTTCGCGCGAAGGGAACGACTGGCTACGTTCAACGACAACAGCGGCTGGGTCAACTCGGTCGCTTTTTCGCCCGACGGGAAGTGGTTCGCAGCGCCAAGCGCCAATCAGACGGTGACGGTCTGGGATGCCAACCGGCTTGAGAGAGCGGTAGTGCTGGAGGGTCATCGCTCCACGGTCAACGTAGTCGTCTTCTCGCCGGACGGAAGGTTGCTTGGTTCGATTTCCGGGGGCGACGAAGGAAAGACGCTTGTCTGGGACACAGCTCGATGGGAAGAGGCCTATGAGTTGCCGCGCAATGCGATATGGGCGGACCTCGCTGTCTCACCAGATGGACGCCGCATGCTAATTTGCAATCAAGTATGGGACCTGCAAACGGCAAGCATGACCCGGGAGCTTGATCCCGATTTGACCTTTGCTGCTTTTTCACCGGATGGCCGCCGATTGGTGGGAATCGGCGGCAGCGGCACTGTCTCCTTTTTTGACGTCGAACGGTTGTGGGAGAACGCTCAGTTTCGAGTCTTAAGCAGCCAGCGGGTGCACAGCTACCATGGGCGCGCGGTGGCCTTCTCGCCGGATGGAAAACTAGCGGCGTCCGGCGCCGAAGACATAGTCTTGTGGGATGCAGCGACTCAGAAGAAGCTCGTGCGGCTAAAGCATTCCGCGCAGGTGTGGAGCGTTGCGTTTTCACCTGACGGGCGATGGTTGGTTTCAACTCATGACGACGGCTCGATCCTGGTCTGGGATGTAGCGGAACGTGAGCTCGCAGCAAGCTTTGACGGCCACCGCGCCTCGGTTCACTCGGTCGCCTTTTCGCCCGACGGGAAGCGGCTCGCTTCCGCGGGAGAAGACCGATCGGCGATTGTCTGGGACACAGAGCGCGGTGAGAAACAGGCAGTCTTGATTGGCGACGCAAACCGGATCACGTCTGTCGCCTTCTCGCCTGATGGGGAGCGCCTTGCGTCGTCGGATATGGACGCCAACACCATTCTCTGGGATTTGGAAAACCGCAAACCAGAGATCACTCATGGGTACACTGGTGTTGGAGGATCAAAGGCAAGCTCGTATTGCGTGGCGTTTTCGCCGGACGGCCGCTTCCTGGCAAGCACAACTGCTGTATACGACTGCCGCGATGGCCGGCAAGTTTTTGATCTGGGGGCGATGAGGCGCACTTACGGAATGGCAATGGGTGAAGCCTACGGCGCTGCGTTTTCGCCGGATGGCAAGCTGCTGGCGTGTGCTACGGATAACGGCGCTTTGAACTTATGGGATACGGAACAATGGCAACTGGTTGATAATGTCCAGCTCTCGAGCACGCCGCTCATTAGCGTTAGCTTCGCGCCCGACGGCAAAGGACTCGTCATAGGAGACGACGATGGGGTGGTGCGCCTTTGGCATCTGAACCCGCTGCGTCCGATGGCCGTACTTGGCCGGCACTCGGCGCGGATCAAGTCAGTGTGCTTTTCTCCAGACGGCGGTGAAGTGGCGTCTGGCGGCGACGATCAGACAATCTGTCTATGGAGTGTGAGGCGACGAACGCTCATCACTCGAATAGGAACGCACGCTGCGCCTGTGTTATCGGTCGCCTTCTCCCCCGACGGGAAGCGAATAGCCTGCGGCGAGCACGACAAATCGGTCCGCGTATACACTCGCCACCGTTCGCTTTGGGGATACAGGGTGAATTGAATCGCATGAAAGCCGACACGAAACGAATCAAGAATCTTGCCGAGAGCCTTGCGGCGTTGCTGGAGCGCGAGCAACACGCTAATCAAGCTTCAATCTCATCACTGCTTGACGCGGTTGAAACGCTCAGGAGCGAGACGGCCGATCGCCGGCTTCTTTACTTGACCGCGCAACTGAAAACGCTTCGAGAACGCGTCGATCTTTTGACCGAGATGGCCCGGCGTGACTTTCTTGCCAAGATAGGCCGAGAGGCGGATGAGCTTGCGCAAGACGCCAGCGACGGCCGTGTCGCCCGTGTGTTGATAGCGGCCGTCAGTAACAAGACACACTCGTACACCGACTTCTGCGAGACGCTGCTTGATTCGTTGATTGAGGTAACCGGGGCCGAGCGCGGATTCGTTCTCTTCTATCTGCCGGAATCCACCGAAGCCGAAGTCGTAGCCGCGCGTAATTTTCAAACCCGCAACCTGTCGCTCGAAGAATACGATTTCAGCCGAACTCTATTGAGGGAAGTTCTTCAGCGCGACCGGCCGCTGTTCCTGGAAGACGCGTCTCAGGATTCAACATATTCTCGCGAGGCGAGCGTTATCAAGTTCGAGATCAAATCAATCATCGCTGCGCCGCTGAGACAGGAAGGCCGCGCCATTGGCGCCCTATACCTGGAAAACAACTCGCATCCTTGCGCGTTCGACGAACGAGACCCTCAGATCCTGGAAGTCGTCGCCGAGTTCATGGTCTTCTATCTCCATCACGCACACCTGCTGCCGGCTACCTTTGAACGCGACAGTCGCGTCTTCCTCGACGCAAGCCGGGCGTCTAAGGAGATCGTCGGCCGCGATCCGAAGGTCCTTTCGCTGCTCGAAGTGGTCAATCGGATCGCAGACTCGCCGGCGACGGTGTTGGTTGAGGGTGAGACTGGGACGGGCAAAGAACTCGTCGCGCGGGCGCTGCATTACCAAAGCGCAAGGCGCGATCGTCCGTTCGTCGCGATCAACTGCGCTGCGATTCCAGACAACCTGCTTGAATCCGAGTTGTTCGGACACGAGAAGGGAGCCTTCACCGGCGCCGCCGGACGATACATCGGGCGCATAGAGCAAGGCGATGGCGGGACCGTCTTCCTGGATGAAGTGAGCGAACTGGCTTATCCGCTGCAAGCCAAGCTGCTGCGCTTTCTGCAATCGAACGAGTTTGACCGCCTCGGTGGAAGCCGGACGATTCGAGTTGACGTGCGAGTGGTTGCCGCGACCAGCAAGGACTTGAAAGCCCTGACCCAAGCAGGGAAGTTTCAAGAGGCTCTCTTCTATCGATTGAATGTCATCCCGGTTCGCATACCGGCTCTGCGCGAACGCAAAGGCGATATCTCGCTGCTCATTGATTTCTTTCTTCATAAGTTCTCTGGCGTCTACGGGAAGCCGGTACGAATGGAGCGTGAGGTGCGCGAGAGGCTGAAGGAGTATGGCTTTCCTGGGAACGTGCGCGAGCTTGAGAACCTGATCCATCGACTGGTCGCGCTTGCGACCGGCGACGCAATACGCATCGGTGACCTGCCGGTGGAGATTCTGCAAACGCGAGCCGCCCGCGTCAGCTTGCAAACAGACCCTCTCGCCGGAATTCTCGACGCGCCGCTTGCCGACTTTGAAGAATTGCGGCTTCGCAAGCAACAGATCAGGCGAGTCCTCGCCGACCAAGAACTGGCGCTGGTTGAGCGCGCGATTCAAGAAGCCGACGGCAACCTTACCCTAGCAGCGACTCGGTTGGGCGTTCATCGAATCACGTTGCACAAGATGTTGCGACGAGCTAAGGGATCGGACAATTGAGTTCTTAGTTGTGTAGCCGCTGCGGCTACATCCAAGCCCGATGCTTGCTGAGCCAGCCGGCGTCGAATTCCAGCTTGCTACTATTCTCGCAACCTTGCGTCGCTCGCACCATCTTGATGTGTAGCCGCCCTCGCTACTATCCACCATCCTCTTATTTCATTCTCTCTGTTCGATAAGCTTCGCAGCACCGAGAGATAGCGAACTAGTCAAGCCATCATTCTTGGATTGGCACAGTTGTTGTAGTCACTGGCGCTCGAGAGGGCATGAAACGAACATGGCCTAAGCAGGCTTGAATGAAATCACCCACCTCTTTGCCGCCCGGGTGATTCAGCCAATAGCAATTGCGATTCAAACCAAGTCAGGAGATTAATCATGAAATCAATGTACTGGGTGACGTTTTCAACTTCGGTCTTGCTTTTGAGCTATATCCTGTTCTTACCCCCGGCGGCCAAATCGGTGTCGCCTAACGCCATCGTGCAGATCACGGGCGGATTCAACGCAAACGCGCCGTTCAATTCAATGACCGGAGACGGGAGTCTGATTGCTTTCAATAGCGCAGCCGACTTGGTTGGGCTCAATCCCGATCACACTCGAGAAATCTTTCTGGTCAACGACGACGGGACAGGACTGCGGCAGTTCACTTCTTCCGACGATTCGTCGTTTGCTTCCCGGCTAAGCGCGGACGGCTCTAAGATGGCGTTCATTTCTCGGGGCGATCTGGTGCAAGGTAAGAACCGAGACAACAGCTCTGAGTTGTTCGTAGCGAATGTCAACGGGCCGGGCCTCACCCAACTCACGCGCGCCACCAACCTGGATGCAGAAGACCCGTCCACCTCGGGCGACGGATCGCTGATCGTGTTCGATGCCAATGGCAACTACACCGGCCAAAATCCTGATCGCGGATTTGAGCTCTTCGTAGTCAACTCCGACGGCAGCGGACTCCGCCAACTGACTCAGGAGCGTGATGCCCGGTTCGCCAGCTTCTCAGGAAGGATCAGCAGAGACGGCATGCGAATCGCCTTTGTGAGCACGGAGAACCTGCTCGGAACAAATGCCGACCATTCGATGGAACTCTTTACGATCCGGCCCGACGGCACCGGACTCAGGCAGCTAACCTTTTTTGCTGACCCAACCTTCATAGACTTTCCGATATCGATCTCAGACGATGGCTCGAAGGTGGTATTTGACGCCAACGCCAATCCGCTTGGGACGAACGCGGACCTGTTAAGTGAAGTCTTTTCGATTAACACAGACGGGACCGGCCTGGCTCAAATCACCAACACAGTGGACGGCACAGACAGTTTCTTCCCCTCGATCAGGGGCGATGGTTCCGAAGTGGTTTTTTTCTCACCCGCCGATCTCACCGGCGGCAATCCGAATGGTGCGGGTCAGATCTTCCGCGCGAATGCGAACGGCACCGGCATCGTCCAACTGACGTCCGACCCAGGAGTCAGTTTCCCATTCATCCTGGAATTCAGCGCCGACGGTTCCCGCATAGGCTTCGGGTCTGAAACAGACTTGCTGGGTCTCAACCCCGATCTCAACGCCGAGACATATTTGATGGCGAGGGATGGCAGCGGATTGACTCAGCTAACCAACACAACAAGCTACCCACCCGTGAGACCCATCATAAGCGGCCAGGCTAATCGCGTGATCTTTGATTCAAGGGCCGACCTTGTAGGCGCTAACCCGGGTCATAGCCGCCAGGTGTTTATAGCAGACGCTAACGGCGCGAATCTCCGCCAACTCACCAGCAATATTGTCGTGGATGTCACAGTCGTGAACGCCATTACTACAGATGCTGACATAGCAGGAGATGGAGAGGTTGTGACATTCCTCTCGGACGCAGACCCGCTTGGCACAAATCCGACGCACGCGATAGAGCTTTTCACCATACACGCCGACGGAAGCAACGTCCGGCAGATCACTATAGGTCGCGCGATTGAGCCGTCGATCTCAGGCGATGGCGCCTTCATAGCCTTTAGTTCAACGGCTGACTTCGTCGGCACGAACGCCGATCACAATTCTGAGATATTTCGTGTGAGTGCTACCGGCTTATGTCAGGAGGGTGGCCCATCATCGGGTTGCACACAACTGACACATTCTACGGGCCCCGGGAATCGGCGCCCCTCAATTTCGGGCGATGGGTCAAAGGTGGCCTTCGCGTCCAGGCAGAACATCGCCGGCGGAAACGTCGATGGCAACTTCGAAGTGTTTGTAGTCAACGGCGACGGAACTGGTCTCCGACAGCTCACAGCCACTTTTAACACAATTAGACGCGCTCGGATCAGCGCCGATGGGACCACCGTCGTCTTTGACGGCTTCGTAGACCCCCTGGGAACCAACCCCGATGGTTCTATCGAGGTGTTCATAATAGGAAGCGACGGCTTTGGGTTACGCCAGTTGACGGACGGAGCGGTGCTATTCAACTCACTCAATCCGAGCATAACAGGCGATGGGAAGACGATTGCTTTTCAAAGCAATCTCAATCCCCGCGGCCGCAATCGCGATGAGATCGCGGAAATCTTCACCATCAACTCACGCGGCACCGGGATAAAGCAGGTGACGAATTCCTTTGCTCAGTCCGTACAGCCTTCGATCAGCGGCGATGGCAGGCGAATCGGCTTTTTGTCGAGCGCCAACCTTGTCGGAGAAAACCCTGATCTGATTTCGGAGGTCTTCGTCGTCACGGTGAAGGGACCTAGACCTTAAGCTTCCTTCGCAGGTGATCTTTTGCGGCTCACAATAAGCGCTGGCTCGATGGTGCAATCATCGTTAACCGAGACAATCATTCTGCCCGATAGCGCCCTCGTTGAAGGGAACACAGTAGCAGATGCATCGGCTCCGACGGCAATCTGCCAGAACGTGATGGTGGCGGCGGGACCAGGTTGCGTCGCGAATGCCTCGATCGACGACGGCTCATTCGATCCGGACGGCGGCGACACGATCACGCTCATTGCTGGCAGAAGTGTTCAGGAACGGCTCGCCTATACCTATAGCTTCGAAGCAACTCGACGGCGTGCCTGGCGGCAGCAGTGGATTCAACAACGCGGTGTTGAGAACTATCTACCTCGCTCTGTCGGCGCCAGTAAATTTTTTCTCAGGCGATACCTTGAGCATCAGGCTATCGGTCCGCATAGCACGCTAATGTGTCCGGCCACAGAAGCGGCACAGCGCGGCTTTGGTTCAACGACGCAGCCGCCAACAGCCGCTTCGGCGCGACCATCGGCAGCATGACAAGCGACTACTTCCTCCTGAACGGTTTCACCCTGGGCGCCGCCGCCGGGCCGGGGCCGAAGAAGACTATAGACGTCTTCGTAGACCGTTTAGTCGGCGGGAATCCGTTTAAGCCGTTCGGAACGTGGAGCAAAACGTTCTGAGCGATCTACGTTCTGCGTGCGAATCAGTCGCTGAGTCGCCGTGGCGCCTGACCGCGCATCGAGTTTCGGCGCAGCGCTCTCGCGATGCGCTGTGATGTAACTTCGAGATGCCGAGGCACGCGTACCGGGAAGAGGCGCTTCACCAGCGCCTCTTTCTTCTTCTGGAGGTGCGCAGCCGCCTGAAGCATCTGGCTGCTCTCGGCGAGATGTTCCTTCATGAATTCGGGACTCGACACGATCGCGATTATCTCCCCTTCCAGCGCTTCCAGGTCGTGCCAGTCGCCTATGCGATCCTGAAGCATACGTAGCCAAGCCAACGCCCGCGACGCATCGCCGAAACCCATCTCCGAGACGATCTCTAACAAATACCTCACTCGCTTCGCGGCGATTCGTAGCTGATGCAACTCCGCCGGATTGTTAGTCGGATGCGACTGCGCGGCCAGGGCTTGAAACTCAGCGAGCCTCTGGTCGAGCCGCTCGGCCGCATAGCCCGCTACGCTTTGTTCATCGATGACCATCGTTTCGGCCGCAGTCTCGAGCGCCGGAGTTTCATCGGGCGAATCGTCGATGACGCGAGCGGGATCAGGCGTCTCATTAGGCGCGGGCGTGCTTAATCCCAGGCCAAGGGCGATTGTGTTGATGTCGATGTCTTGCAGGAACTTCTTTACCGTTGCAGCGCGTTGCAAGCGTCGCTCTTTCAGAATGGC
>JBGQGO010000090.1:0-13686 GCA_041497455.1 Blastocatellia bacterium
CATCGCGAAGCCTGGAGCCTTGGTTGTTGATGATGTCATTGATCAACCAGCCGGCGCCGCTCTTGGTCACTTCAACGACGATGTCTCGTTTGTCGCGGCCCCTGCTGGTTCGCGCGCTCCACAGCAGCGTCACAGTCACCTTCGCCAGATCGCCGCCGACCTCGGCTTTTCCCACACGAAATGAATCCGGATATTCCTGAGAATCAGTCAACGGGTCACCCTCAAAATCCGGAGCCTCGTCTGGATGAGCTTTGCTCTCCGCCGCCTGACGCTTTAGCTCTTTAAGCAACAGCCCATAAAACTCAGCCGTGAGAAATCGCTTTCGAAGCTGGACGTTGCGAACGGTGAAGTCCTTGTTGTGTGCAAGGTGGAATGTGTAGAAGGAACGGACCGACTTCGTGGCTGGATCCAGCGGGCTGGCGGTCTGGGCCTTAGCGGGCGCCGGCGCGCCGAGCGATAGAATCATCGCAATGGAAATCAACGAAATGCGCCTTGCGCGATCAGCCATGCTTCGCCCCACTCGCGCCGAAGCGCGTTTATTTGGACTGCGCCGCCCTCAGTGCGTCGGCGGCGCTTTCTGTCGCCCGATCAAGCATCAAAAGCGGCGGCAAAGAAAAGACGCCGCCGCAGTCCAAAATATGCACCCGCCGGGCGCGTCCACTCACGCGATTGCCGCTTCGAGTTTGTCGCGGACCGCCTGAACAACCGAATCGACCGGCACATCTTCGGACTGGCGTGTTAGGCGAGTGAACAACTCGACGTTGCCTTCCTTGATTTTCTTGCCGACCGTGATCCGATAAGGCACGCCGATAAGATCAGCATCGTTGAACTTGACGCCCGCACGCTCGTCCCGATCGTCGAGCAACGCTTCGATGCCGGCTTTGCCAAGATCATCGTAGATTCGTTCGGCTGCCGCCAGCAGCTCCTGGTCCTTGATATTGACCGGCGTCAGCACGACATGGAACGGCGCGATCGAAGCGGGCCAGCTTATGCCGGCCTGGTCGTTGTACAACTCGACGGCTGCGCTCATGACGCGCTCTACGCCAATCCCGTAGCTTCCCATCACGATCGGCACTTCCTGCCCATCAGCGGTGAGCACTCGCGCGCCCATGCTGTCGGAGTACTTCGTTCCGAGCTTGAATATGTGCCCCGCCTCAACGGCCTTAAACACGTCGAGCGGTCCGTCGCAGTTAGAACAAGTCTCGCCGGCTTTGACCGTGCGAAGGCTCGCCCACTTATCGACTTTGATATCGCGATCGATCGACACTCCGCGAAGATGGTGGTCGTCTTTGTTCGCGCCGGTGGTCATGTTTCGTCTGCCGCGCAACGCGTCATCAGCGATGACCTGCCAGATCTTCGGATGCGAGGCTTGGGTGACGCCCACCGCGCCAAGCGAGCCCGCAGACGCACCGAGCCCTTCGGTAATTTCCTCCGGGCGCGCGGGCCTAACGTTTATCGCGCCGGTCGCGTCGATGAGCTTGGTCTCGTTCAACTCGTGATCCCCACGCATCAAGAGCAGAGCGATTCGATCGTCGAGCACGTAGACCAAAGTCTTGATCTGCCGATCGGCGGCCGCTCCGCCTGGAAACGTCGTCAGGTCGTCGATCGTGTGAACGCCTGGCGTCGGAAACTCTTCGGCAGCAGCGGGGCCTCCTTCGTCATCTGATGGTGCGATCTTTGAGGTGGCCTTCTCAACGTTGGCGGCGTAGCCGCACTTCTCGCAGACGACTATGTTATCTTCGCCGGCGTTGGTTCGAACCATGAACTCGGTGGACTTGCTCCCGCCCATCGCACCCGAGCTTGCTTCGACCGCCGTGTACTTCAACCCGCATCGCGTGAAGATTCGGCAGTAAGCGTCGTACTGATCTTGAAAAGACTTGTCCAGTCCCTCGAAATCAACATCGAACGAGTAGGCGTCCTTCATCGTGAACTCGCGCACTCGCAAGAGTCCGGATTTAGGACGAGCTTCGTCGCGGAACTTGGTTTGGATTTGATACCAGACCTGCGGAAGCTGCCGATAAGAGTTTAGGGAGTTGCGAGCGATCGTGGTGAAAACCTCTTCGTGAGTCATGCCCAGCGCCATGTCCGCGCCCTTGCGGTCACGCAGCCGGAACATGTTGTCGCCCATCACTTCCCAGCGGCCTGATTCTTTCCAGACTTCGGCGGGATGAATGGCCGGCAGCATGAATTCCTGCCCGCCGATTCGATTCATCTCTTCGCGGATGATTTGCATAATTTTGAGGCGCACCCGTTGGGCCAGCGGAAGCAGCGAGTACACACCTGCTGTCAACTGCCGGATGTAACCCGCGCGAACCAGCAGCCGATGGCTGGTGACTTCGGCGTCAGCCGGGTCTTCTCTCAGGGTGGGAATAAACAGATTGGACCAGCGCATCTCTCTCTCCTCGGAGCATCGAGCACGGACGTCGTTAGGCAAACCAATGGAACGAGACAAACTAGCAATTGGTTCGAGCAGCAGTCAAGCAAAGGGCCGCGGCGCGCGTGAGTCACCTTCTCCCGGATGCCCTGAATGCCTCGCCGCTGTGACGGCGAGCACGCCTTCGTAGTAGCGAACTTGTTCGTCCACCTTTCGTCATAGATTCAAAGCCTGTTAGCAGCTATATTATTGGACCTTGAACTTTCAGCGCCTACAATGCCAGACGGCGCCGGTTGAACGAATGAATTCGTTGCTACGGGGAAGCACATTGATCAAAGACATTGTCGACGAGTACGCACGATATCGCAGCATCGGCGAGAAGGCAATTCAACAGGTTTCTGACGAAGCATTGAATTCTGTCCTTAGCACAGACAATAACTCCATCGCGATCATCGTGCGACACATTAGCGGCAATCTGCTTTCCCGATTCACCGACTTTCTGAGCAGCGATGGTGAGAAGCCGTGGCGAGATAGAGATTCGGAGTTCCAAGACGCCCGCTACGACAGACGCGAAGTTGAACGCATGTGGGCTGAAGGCTGGGGCGTGCTGGAATCGGAGCTTTCAAAGTTGAGCGACGAACAGTTGCAACAGCACGTCTACATCAGAGGCCAGGCCTGGACGATCCACGACGCCCTGTGTCGATCGCTCGCGCACGTGTCATATCACGTCGGCCAGATAGTTTTGCTCGCTCGAATACTGAACGACGGGAACTGGCAGTGGATAAGCATCCCAAAAGGACAGTCGCGCGAGTACAATATGAATCCCACAAAGGAAAAGAAACCTGGGTGAAAAACGCTATGAACATTCGATTGGTAGCTGCCTTCTCAATTCTCGCGTTCGCTTCATCGTTAGGAGTCGCCGCTATGAGTAAGACACCGCAGGAACCTCAACCGTTTCCCTCGCCTAAAAAGGAACCGCCGATCGTGTCACCGGGGAAGACGGACAACGATCCTCCGTCGGATGCGATCGTGATGTTCGACGGCAAGGACCTGTCCAAGTGGCGAAGCGTGAACGGCGGCGGCGATGCGAAGTGGAAGATCAAAGACGGCTACGTGGAGGTAACTCCACGAACAGGTGACATCGCCACGAAGGAAGAGTTCAGCGACTGCCAGTTGCACATCGAATGGGCCACGCCTTCCGAGGTCAAAGGCGAAGGTCAGGAGCGCGGCAACAGCGGCGTGTTCCTGATGGAACGGTATGAGGTGCAGGTGCTGGATTCGTTCGATAACAAAACCTACTATCACGGCCAGGCCGGAGCTATATACAAGCAGCACGCGCCGCTGGTGAACGCTTCGCGCAAGCCCGGCGAATGGCAGAGCTACGACATCATTTTCAAGGCCCCGAAGTTTGACGAGCAGGGCAAGGTAATCGAGCGCGCTCGAATCACGGTGCTGCACAACGGCGTGTTGATTCAGAACAACGTCGAGATTTATGGCACGACGATGCACGACCGTCCTGCTCTGTACGTCGCGCACGGGCCGAAGGCGTCACTGAAACTGCAAGACCATGGTGATCCGCTCCGGTATCGAAATATCTGGATCAGACCTTTGTGAGTCAAAATCATGCATTGCCCTAACTGCGGAATCCCTGTCCCGCACGATCAAAGATTCTGCCCCGCTTGCGGGCTGAGCCTGCCGGAGTTCTCTCAGTTGCTTGCCGAGAAGGTTCCAACGGCCCAGGAAGATCTCCAGGTTCAGAAGCGCAAGATTGAAAGATGGCGTCTTAGGCTTTGGACAGGCGCCGGCGCCATTTTCTATATCGCGCTTTACTGGGCAATCATCAGCGAGATTATTATTGTCAAAGGCCACGTGCTGGGTGGGATATTGTTCCTGCTGGTGGTAACCGCAATTTCGCTTGGAGGATTGCTCATTCTCTACTCGTCAGCGTTAGAGAAACGCTCAGCGTATCGTCTGTCAGATCAACCCAGGGAGAAGGGTGATACGTCCCCGGAGCTAATGGTGAGCCCGCCCTCGGAACGGACGAGCAGCGCTACAGAACACACAACCGAACTACTGGAGAACGATGACCTCAAGGACTCAGAGCGCAGAAATTTGAGAAGTTCGTAAATGAATCCTCGTCGTCGTCGATCTCTTCCGTCAGTCATTCGCCTCACGCTTCTGACATTGTACTGCCACCGTTGACTGTAATTCGCCAAAGGTGTATTACTTCTTTCGATCCTGGGTAAAACTTTGGAGAGGAAAGAAATGGCAGACGAATTGACAACCAAGCCCACGATCGAGACCGTCCTTGAGCGAATCATTGCATTCGAGAATAGACTGACAAGTCGCTTCGACCAGTTTGAAACGCAGGTGACCAACCGCTTTAACAGCGTGGACGAGCGCTTCGCCAACGTAGACGAACGCTTCGACCGCATCGACAACGAAATCGATCGCGTCGCTAGCGTAGCTCACTCCACCAAGGCCGAGATGCTGACACTGCGCGCCGATTTCATAGAGTTACGCGCGCAGTTAAGGGAAGTCCTGCCAGTCCCACAGGCCTCGTAGACAATCGCCATGACAGCGGGCAAAATGCAGCGGACAGTTCGCAGCGGATGGCGGCGACGGCTTCCCGCGGTGCTGCTCGGGCTAATCCTAATCGCCGCGGCGCCAATGCCGGCCGCGCGTTCCAATCAGCCTCAGCAGCAACCACCAGAGAGTCTGTCCGCCGCGGAGTTCTCCCGCCTGATTCGCGACGTCTCCGAAGAGGGCGGTTACTTCTTCTCGGACAATCTCATTTCCAACGAGACCCCTTATCTCACCGTTGTCGACAAGCTTCGACAGCTCGCAGCAACCGGCGGCGCTTATATCGGGGTTGGGCCGGAACAGAACTTCACTTACATTGCCAAGCTCCGCCCTCGGATCGCCTTCATCGTGGACATTCGCCGCCAGGCGATGATTCAGCACCTGATGTTCAAGGCAATTTTTCATCTTTCGCCGAATCGGATTCAGTTCCTTTCGCGGTGGTTGAGCAAGCCGCTGATGAAGGACGCTCCCTCGCCCGATGATTCGATCAACATACTGCTGGCCTACTTCACAAAGACACGCGGAGACGAGCAGGCATATGCGGCGAACCTGGCCACAATTCGCAAGGCGATACAGGAGGACTTTCAGGTCCCACTTTCGCCGCGGGATCAGGCGAGTCTTGAGGACGTCTACAAGAGCTTTCGCGAGCGCGGGCTGGACACCGCGTTTACGCTTAACGGCTGGCCGGACGGCGAGTTTCCGACGTTAAGCGAAGTCATTCTTCAGCCGGACCAGAACGGCAAGCTCGGGAACTTTCTCGCAAGCCGCGAGGACTACGACTTCGTTCGCGGCCTTCACTTGAAGAACCTGATCATCCCGGTCGTGGGTGATTTCGGCGGAAAGAAAGCGCTCGCCACCATCGGCGATTATCTGCGCAAGAACGGGCTTACGGTGACGGCATTCTACGCCTCGAACGTCGAGCAGTACTTGTTCGAGGACGGCTCGTTCGCAGCGTTCGCGAACAACGTGAGAAAGCTGCCGGTCACCGAGAGGAGCTTGTTTATCCGGTGGGTCTACCAGCGGTACTACCATCCGGCGCGGATGGCGGGGCAGCGGTCTACGTCGCTGCTGCAGAGGATGAGTGTTTTTCTGACTGACTTCGACGCCGGTCGATATCAGAGTTACGTTGACTTGATCTCGACTCACTACATCGCACCTGATAACCCGAAGTAGTCATTCGTGCCCTCGGAGCGTAATTCCTTTGGAGTTCCAGTGTCACTAAGTTTGTTGCTCGTCTTCGCCATCACAGAGTTTCTTCTGTGCCTGACTCCTGGCCCGGCAGTCCTGCTGGTCATATCGCAGGCCGTGAAAAGCGGCTTCAGGTCGAGTCTGAAAGGCGCCGCAGGCATACTCGCCGGCAATGCCATCTACTTCGTGCTGTCAGCCCTGGGGCTCGGCGCGCTCCTGATGTCATCAGCGACTCTGTTTCAGATCATCAAGTGGGCCGGCGCGGCTTATCTGGTCTTCATCGGTCTGAGGATGTTGCTTTCGAAGAAAACACTGGCAGGCGCTGATCAAGAAGCGGTCGCGCAGCAACGCTCGGCTAGACTCTTTTCCGAAGGGCTTGTGACTCAGCTATCGAACCCAAAGGCTATAGTGTTCTTCAGCGCGCTCCTTCCGCAGTTTGTGTCGCCGGACGGTAGCGTGCTTGAACAGTTCGCAGTGTTGGGAATCGTTTCGCTTGCAATAGAGTTTGTCGTATTGCTGAGTTATGGATGGGCGGCAGAACGCAGCAGCAGGCTCATTCTCAAAGGAAGGTTCGCCTTGCTCACGGATCGAATTGCCGGTGGATTTTTGGTGTGCGCGGGACTAGGACTCGCTGCGACGAGAAGGCTATGATTATGAGCCTGGGCTTTCGGCCCGCTATGCCGGTGCCCTAACAACGTCTTGTTGAACGCGCACGGGTTGGTCACATCACCATTTGAAAGAAGTCCCTCATGGGAATAAGCAAAGTCGCCTTGTTGCAGATGACTGGTTGCGGTCACGACCGTGACGCGAACCTTGCCAAAGGAGACGCCGTTTGTCGACGTGCTCGCGCGATGGGAGCCGATGTCGCCTTGTTCCCGGAAATGTGGAGCG
This sequence comes from Blastocatellia bacterium, assembly GCA_041497455.1. Classification (GTDB taxonomy): domain Bacteria; phylum Acidobacteriota; class Blastocatellia; order UBA7656; family UBA7656; genus Onstottus_A. The sequence goes on from JBGQGO010000090.1 coordinate 7,037, forward strand.
CCGGCATGACGTTCTACGATCCAAAGCGCGAGGGCGATCGCGAACGATGGCAAGCACTCGCCATCAGCCGAGACGATTCGTTCATTGTTCACTTTCGGAATCTTGCCAGAGAACTGAACATGGCTATTGCGCTGACATATCTTGAGAAGTGGAACGGGGCGCCGCGCAATTCCGTCTCTCTGATAGACCGTCACGGCGAAATCGTGCTCACCTACGCGAAGGTCCATACCTGCGAGTTTGACTTGGGGGCTGCGCTAACACCCGGCGATGGTTTTCCAGTGTGTGAGCTTGATACCGAGCAGGGCCCGGTGAAGATCGGGTTTATGATCTGCTTTGACCGCGAGTTTCCGGAAAGCGCACGGATTCTGATGCTCGAAGGCGCGGAACTGATCTTGACGCCAAACGCTTGCACGTTGGACGAGCACCGTTTGATTCAGTTCAAGACGCGCGCCTTTGAGAACATGGTAGGCGTTGCGATGACCAACTATGCTGCTCCGCAGAACAACGGGCATTCCGCTGCTTTTGATGGGGTGGCTTATCCCGTAGTGGATGGAGAACCGCGCGACACGCTAATCATCGAAGCGGGAGAGCTTGAAGACGTTTACATCGCAGCGTTCGATATGGACAGCATCCGGGCTTATCGTGAACGAGAGACCTGGGGCAATGCTTATCGGAGACCGCGTCTTTATGGAAGGCTCACGAGTGAGGACGTAGAGGCTCCATTTGTTCGCTCGGATGCAACACGGTGAGTTCGTATCAACCGACGGAGAGGACCAATGTCAGACTTAGGTGGAAAAGTTGCGCTTGTGACTGGCGGGAGCCGAGGTGTCGGAAGAGGAACGGCTCTTGGCCTGGCTGAAGCAGGAGTGACCGTCTACGTCACTGGCCGCACTGTCGAGGAAGCTCAGCTTAGTGACGGCTGCATACCAATTCGTTGTGACCACACCAACGATCGAGATGTTGAAGCAGTGTTTGGCCGTATCGCTCGTGAACAGAACCGGCTCGACGTTCTCGTGAACAACGTCTGGGGCGGCTACGAGAACATGATCGAGAACGGCGAGTTCACGTGGGGGCTTCCATTTTGGAAGCAGTCTCTCAAGCGATGGGACTCGATGTTTGCTGCCGGCGTCCGGGCCTCGTACGTCGCTAGTTGTCACGCCGCGCGCCTAATGGTTGAAGAGCGGCGTGGCTTGATCGTCAACATCTCGTTCTGGGCGGCGCAGAAGTATGTGGCGAATGTCGCTTATGGCGTCGCGAAGGCGGCGACCGACAAGATGACCGCGGATATGGCGCATGAGCTTCGCGAGCACGATGTGGCGGTCGTTTCGCTTTATCCCGGCCTCGTGAGAACAGAGAAGGTGATGGAAGCGGCCGCTTATCTCGATCTGAGCAATTCCGAGTCGCCTCAATTCATTGGCCGTGCGGTCGCGGCGCTGGCTGCTGATCCCGGAATCATAAGCAAATCGGGTCAGGTTGTCGTAGCCGCGGCGCTCGCGCGGGAGTATGGGTTTACTGACATCGATGGGAAACAACCGGCGCCAATCACGTTGGAAGACGTTTGAAGGGAGACGAAATGAAAACACTTACGCTTCTGATCGCAACAATTCTCTTGTGCGGAGCGGCCATGTCCTCAATGGCGCAGACTGCCTCGAAGGAAAAGACTGCCAAAGAGACTATGCAGTATGTAAGTCAGGGGAGCGCGGCCTATCTTAAGCAAGACTACAAGAAGGCAATTCAGTTGTATGGCAAAGCACTTGAGTTGGAAAAGAAAGAACCGACGCTGGAAAAGAACATATGGCGAGTCCTGGTAGATAATCTAGGCATGAGCTATGGCATAAGCGGAGACAACAAGAAGGCTAAGGAGATATTTGAATATGGATTGTCGAAGGATGACAAGTACCCGATGTTTTATTACAACCTGGCTTGCGCTTATGCGGAAATGAATGACTTGGATAATGCCATCACTAATCTGAAACGTGCGTTCGAGTACAAAGAAAACAGGATTCCTGGAGAACGCATTCCCAATCCAGCGACGGATGACTCATTTTCACGATTCCTGAAGAATGAAAAGTTTCGCCGCGCACTGGATGACTTAAGTTCTAAATGATTCGAACGAGGATGCAGATCATCTCAGACAGTGACATATGCTTCAAAGATGCCGTCGAACTGGCCGGGATGATTCGAAATCGCGAAGTGTCTGCGACAGAAATGATGACCGCCTTCCTTTCGCAGATCGAGCGGGTCAACCCTAAGGTAAACGCCATTTGTACTTTCGTCGGCGAAGAAGCTGCGCTTCGTGCGGCCAAAGAAGCTGACGAGCGATTGGCGAAGGGCCAAACGCCGGGGCCGCTGTACGGGCTGCCGCACGCGGTAAAAGATCTGGTCCCGACTGCCGGCATTCGAACGACGTTTGGCTCTCGCATCTACAAAGACTTTATCCCCGACAGTGACGCGCTGATCGTCGAGAGGCTCAAGGCGGCAGGCGCAATCATCATCGGCAAGACCAACGTCCCCGAGTTCGGCGCGGGGTCACACACCTTCAACGAGGTCTTCGGCGCCACTCTCAATCCATACGATCTCACCAAGACTTGTGGTGGAAGCAGCGGCGGCGCGGCAGTGGCGCTGGCGTGCGGCATGGTTCCGCTGGCTGATGGCAGCGACCTTGGAGGCTCGCTCAGGAATCCAGCCGGCTTCTGTAACGTCGTTGGATTTCGGACCGCGCCCGGCCGTGTCCCCGTGTATCCATCAGCTCCTCGCTCGAGCGCGCTTTCAGTAGAAGGGCCGATGGCTCGCACGGTTCAAGACGCCGCTCTTCTGCTTTCTGTACTGGCCGGGCCCGATCCGAGAGCGCCAATCTCGATAGATGAGCCGGGCTCGGTTTTCTCTAGACCCCTTCAGCGGGATTTTAGAGGGACACGAATTGCCTGGAGCCGCAACCTGGGGCGATACTCCATGCAACCGGTTGTCAATGAAGTGTGCGACAAGGCTCGCTCGACTTTCGCGGAGCTTGGATGTCAGGTAGAAGATGATGAGCCGGACTTCCGCGACGCCGATGAGATATTTCAGGTTCTGCGAGCGTGGTCATACGCACAGACTCGAGGAGAAGACCTCGGGCGGCATCCGAATCTCATCAAAGATACAGTGGTCTGGAATATCGAACAGGGATTGAAGCTGACCAACACCGATGTGCGGCGCGCAGAGGCAAACCGCACGAAGCTCGTCCAGCGCGTTAGAGAGTTTATGGAACGTTATGAGTTTCTTGTTTTGCCGGTGTCTCAGGTTGCGCCCTTTCCGATTGAGGCAGACTGGGTCAGGGAGATCAATGGGATCAGGATGGAAACGTACATCGACTGGATGGCGACCTGCTACGCGATAACCGTGACCGAGCTGCCCGCAATCTCAGTCCCGTGTGGCTTCACCAAAGACGGGCTTCCAATCGGTTTGCAAATCGTCGGCCGTCATCAACGGGAATTCGATGTCCTACAGTTGGCGTTCGCGTTTGAACAGGCGACTCAGTATGGAAAGACGCGCCCCTCGATAGCGATGTAGCAACACGCTGCCTTCAAAAACGACCTGGAAGAAATGCGCACAAAGGCAAGACCGAATTCATAGGGGTGTCTCAATGAATGCGCCCCAACTCCGGTAGGAGTTGCATGTTTATAGCGATCGGGCCTGGCGTAGGTGCTCACTCCTTTAGGAGTGAAATGTGTTTTGCGGCTACCCGGCACATTGAACTCCTGACGGAGTTCGCCCCGTCTCACGTCTCGCTACTATAAACATTGAGCTCCTACGGAGTTCCGGCCGCAGAATTCCGAATAGCCAAACTCTAGGTACCTGGCACTTGACGTCTGATGCCATTGCGAGCAAAGTCGGGTGAGGAAATTTGAGCAAATCGCGAACACAAAAGCGTCCACGCAAAGGCAAGCCGGTAACTTTCGACACGGTGCGTCAGCTTGCACTTGCGCTGCCCGGCGTTGAGGAAGGAACGTCGTACGGCACACCAGCATTCAAGGTCAACGGGAAGTTGCTGGCTCGATTTCACCAGGACGGCGAGTCGCTTGTAGTCAAAGTCGAGTACGCCGCGCGCGAAGTCCTGATGGGAACCAATCCCAACACTTTCTACCTCACGGACCACTATCGCTGTTGGCCGTGGGTGCTCGTGCGGATAGCGAGCGTTGATCCAGCCGATCTCCGCCAGCTTCTCGAAGAGGCGTGGCGGAACCTCGCGTCGAAGCGCGACATAGCGGCTCAAGATACGAGGTGCGATTAGAGTCCACATCGGTTGGCGAAACCAATGGAACCGGGGGGGTCCGCATCCATGCGTCCTAGTGCGGGCGAGTTCGAAAGATGGCGCGCGCGGCGTCGCCGTTCTTCGGGGTTACCCGACGGGCGTGTTGCTGCTAGGAAGTTCAATGAGGGGTCGCTGTCACTGCTGTCCTAATTCATGCCCATAGTTTCGTGATCACGTAACGTGAGCAGAGTCCGATGCCAAAGCCTACCACGTAACAGGCACCGTAGACGCTGTGTGATTCCCCGAATGGAAAGAGCCAAAGGAGAATGGTTAGCGCAAGGAGTAAGAGGAGCCTGGGGGTCTCAATCTGGGCACCCTTTAACAATCTTTCCACGAATGAAACCACTAGTAGCTGGACTACGAAGCCAACCACCGCCCCTTGAAGCGCGAATTGGGCGAGAATTATGGGGGGGTAGAGTTCTGGGGCTTGCATGGTTCTTACCAGTATGAAGGCTCCAACGGCGGCGCTAAAAAGCATTAATGCACCGACTATGATGTGGCCCTTCGAAATCAGATACTCGATGAGCGATGGGTCCCGCGTCGCGACAATGTCGCAGGTCAAAATGCCGGCAACAAAGATGAATTCCAAATAGATTGGTAAATGATAGGCTGCGAGTAGGTAATGAATTGCCGCGAATAGGAGACCATAAGTCGTCACTGACAGCCAGAGACGCTTCTGGCGCGACAACCGCTTCCCGGGGAGGTCAAAGCCAGTGGTGAATTGCTCTAATCGCAGACGTTGCGGTCCCTGTTGGGGTGTGGTGGTTTCCACGCTGTGGACGCGATCGCGCAAAGCTTCATCATCCGCACCAGGACCTGTTCTTATTCCACATTCTAGTGAACGCGTCCGCAGTGCGCGGACTATTTTGGCATAACCGTCTTCCTTGAAATAGCTGACTGCTTGCCAACGGATCAGCGCCTGCGGAATATCACACTCCTCCAACTTGACCGGAATTATGAATATTGTCCTGTTTGGTTTCTCGTCTGCCAAGTCAAGCGCAAATCTAATCTCCTTCTGCACGTAACCTGACTTGCTGGCTGAAGATGATGAAATGCAAACAAGGATTACGTCGCTCTGGCGAACCGCTCGTCGTATTTCTTCGTCCCAGTCCTGACCTGGCAAGATGTCGATTTCATCAAGCCACGGATCAATACCGTCGCCTCGCAAGCGAGAGTATATTTCACGCACTGTCGGTTTGTCCTCTGAGCCGTGGCATAGGAAGACCCTCAAGGGCCCTCTAGCTTCGACCGTATTCTTCATCCCCACTGCTCTCCTGAATCGCGCGTCAATGGCCCTCTGGTGTTGTCCACGAAGTTTGACCCCTCATCAACATTGCCTGAACACGTCCGTCCATCCTTGACGCCAAGACTAACCAACGTCATGCTGCTGCTTTCCGTGAAGACGGTTAATCGGTAATCATGCCTAGCGTAACTTCATTCTCCGACATTGAAAAGGAATTCCTTAAGCGGGCGCATGCGATGGTCGAGGGCAACGTGGGATGAGCATAGCGGTTCTTGAAGTCAATCAAGCGGGCGTTGATGTTGATTGAGCCGACGGTCTCGAGGATTGACGGGCTTGTAGTTCAAAGGAGCGAAACGATGGGAACGAAAGATCCGCGTGTGGATGCCTACATTGCCAAGTCCGCAGACTTCGCCAAGCCGATTCTGACTCACCTGAGAAAACTGATTCACGACAACTGCCCCTCCGTTGAAGAGACAATGAAGTGGAGCTTTCCGCACTTCACCTATAAAGGTCCCGCCGATTGGAGCCCGCGCATACTCTGCAGCATGGCCTCTTTCAAACAGCACTGCGCATTTGGGTTTTGGTACACAGACAACATGACCGGCAACCAGCAGGCCGCCCCGGCGATGGGACAGTACGGCAGGATCACGAGTCTCGCAGACCTGCCGAAGGACAAGGTATTGGTCCAGCAGATCAAGGAGGCGATCAAAGTACACGATGGCGGCGTGAAGCCTCGCTCCGCCGCCAGGCCCACCCAAAAGAAGGAGCTGGAGATTCCCGATTATCTGACCGTGGCTCTCAAGAAAAACAAGAAGGCGCTTGCGACATTCGAGCAGTTCAACTACAGCAACAAGAAAGACTACGTTGAATGGATCACCGAGGCTAAGACCGAGGAGACTCGAAAGAAGCGGCTCGATACGGCGATCGAATGGATGTCTGAGGGCAAGGTGAGGAATTGGAAGTACATCAAGTGTTGACCGGCGACGGCAATCGCTAACGTGCAGTCTCGTGGCTTGGGCTGCGTTCAAGCACAGTAAGAATGGCGCAGCTTGCATTCCACGGGTCGCTTTGATAGCCTCCGAAGCTGGTCAGGTAGTTGGCCGGCATCACTCGTGC
>JBGQGO010000091.1:0-13683 GCA_041497455.1 Blastocatellia bacterium
AAGGCGCTTTGAAGGCGGTCAGGCGTGAGCCGTGAGCGGCGACGAAGTCGGTGAACGTGCCGCCGGTATCTATTCCGACCCTGATGGGCTCAGGCGAACTCTTCTTCTTGCGCGGGCTCATTCATTATCGATGCTGACAAGAAGCACATCGAAGTGCAATGCCTCGCCAGCGAGCAGGTGATTGGCATCAAGGGTTACGTCGTCGCCTTCGACGTCGATGATTCGGACGGTCATTGATTCTCCGGCCGGCAAATCCATTTCGAAGGCCAAACCAATCGCTGGTGTGGTATCGGGCGGGAATCCGCTTCGAGGCACGACTCTGACCAGGTCCTCGTAGTACTCACCGTAGGCTTGATCGGCCGGGATGTTGATCTGGCGACTCTCGCCGGCTGCCATGCCGCGCACGCCGTCGTCGAAGCCCTGGATGACCTCGCCATCGCCGACTTTGAAGCTGAGTGGCTCGCGGCCTTCTGACGAATCGAACACCGTGCCGTCATCAAGCGACCCCTTGTAGTGAAGCGTGATGGTGTCGCCTTCCTTTACTATTGCCATAATAGTCCCCGATTATTTGCGCTCGCAGATCAGGTTTGCGGGCGTTATTCGAACGAAGACGATAGCATGGCGAAAAGGCAAGGCGGAACTTATTTTCCATTTTTTATTTTCCATTTGTCATTTGTCATTTCGTGCGTAGTACGCGCGGTTCTGGGTGGCGACGAAATCGACGAGGGAGGCCAAATGACAAATGACAAATGGAAAATAGAAAATGGAAAATATGATAGGATTGATTCATCAGGCAAGTCTTGAGGTTGAAATGTTCCTAGCTCGCCGGCCAGCATACTGGCTGCTTATTCTCATTATCACTTCACCGTTGTGGGCGCGCGCGCAGGATAGACAGGCGCGCGATCAAGATGAGCCGATAAGGCTCAAGACCGACCTCGTAACGGTGACCGCTGCGGTGACCGGTGCAAACGCCGGTGCCATCAAATCACTCAAGGCCGACGACTTCGCCATCTACGAAGACGGAGTGAAACAGAAGATCGCTCATTTCGCAGCGACTGAGGAGCCCTACACGCTGCTGCTGTTGTTGGACATCTCAGGCTCGACGCGCGACGAGATCGCATTGATGAAGCGCGCAGCCAGGAACTTTCTCGGCGAGCTTCGCTTTGATGACCGCGTCGGGGTGATCGTCTTCAGTCGCGAGGTCGAGATGATCGCCGAGTTCACCGACGCTCGCGCGCAAGTGTCGAGCGCTATCGACGGCATCAGTATGGTCGAAGGCGAAGACGGTCATCGCTTCACAACCAAGACAGGCACCTCGTTCTATGACGCGATGTATTTGGCCGTTGAAGAGAGCCCGCTGAAGGAAGTCGAGGGACGCAAGGCGATAGTCTGCATGTCGGACGGCGTGGATTCGGCTAGCAAGATGAAATTCAGCGACATTGAGCCGTTGGCGGAGAAGTCCGGCGCGTCGGTGTACTTTCTCGAGCTGAACACCGAAGAGGCGACGCTTCAAGGGTTGCTGAAACCGAAGACCGACCCGGACTATCTGAACTTTTCTCAGAGCCAGATCGATCGCTACTACGCAGAGCACGACCCTGACTCGCTGCAACGCTTCCGGCCGCGGCAGACTCTGTCGCCGGAAACGACTCGCGAGATCAACGCCGGGCTGTATAAGCTCTCGCGTCGTGAGCTGCGCACGCTTGGAGAACGCACAGGTGGGCGAGTTTACCCGGTGAAAACGCTTTCGGATTTGAGTGGCGTTTACAAGCAAGTGGGCGACGAGCTGCGCTCTCAGTACTCGATCGGTTATTACCCGAGTAACAGGGCACGCGACGGGGGCTGGCGTTCGATACGAGTTGAGACTCGCGCGCGCGGGGCGACAGTGCGAGCGCGGTCAGGGTACCGGGCAGCGAAGTGATTCGTGATGGGCGGCCCGTGATGCGTGATGGGTGATGCGACGCAGAGTCACAGGTCGGGTGGCTTGCCCCCGCTTCCGAGAGATTCTGGCGACAGAGAAAGAGCGGGGGCAAGCCTCCCTTCCTGACCTGTTATTCTGCGTCGCATCACGTTTCACGCATCACGTTTCACGCATCACTCATCAGGAAAACAATGGCGCTATTACTCAGAGAAGAACACGTAAACGAATTGCTCGACATCGACACAGCGATAGCCGCTGTCGAAGAAGTCTTGCGCGATCAAGCCGAAGGCCAAGCCACCAACCGGCCACGCTACCGGGTCGCGATGCCCGCTTCGCAGTTGCACGTGATGGCCGCGGGTGACAAGCGGCTCGGCGTGACCGGCTTGAAGGCATACACCGCTTCGCGAAAGGGCGCGCGGTTTCTGGTTTTCTGTACGACGCGGAGAGCGGCGATATGCAGGCGATGATCGAAGCCGACCGGCTCGGCCAGATGCGAACGGGCGCGGCTTCGGGAGTCGCGACGAAGTACATGGCTCGCGCCAGTGCGGCCACAGTGGGCATATTCGGAACAGGGTGGCAAGCCGAGAGCCAACTGATGGCCGTGTGCGCAGTAAGGCAGATCAAGTCAATTGCGGCATACGGCCGGAACGCTGAGCGCTGCGAAGCCTTCGCGCGTAAGATGACCTCGCTGCTCCGAGTTGAAGTCTCTCCCGCTGAATCACCCGAAGAAGCCACCCGAGGTCAGTCGATTGTAATCACAGCGACCAGCGCTCGCGAGCCGGTGTTGAAAGGTGAATGGATCGAACCGGGAACTCACCTGAACGTGGTTGGCTCTAACTTCTTATCGAAGGCCGAAGTCGACGTCGAAACGATTCGTCGAGCTTCGATCATCGCCGTCGATTCAATCGAGCAATCTCGCATCGAGGCCGGTGACTTGATGCCTGCGATCGAGCGCGGAGTAATCAGTTGGGAATCAGTAACCGAGCTCGGCCGCATCGTCGCGGGCCGCGAGCGTGGTCGCACGAGCGAAGATCAGATCACGTTGTTCAAATCAAACGGCATTGCTCTCGAGGACATCTCGACGGCGTTGCGTGTTTATCATCTCGCTCGCGAACGTGGTGTTGGTGAAGAGATCGACTTGTGGCGCGGTCAAGATTAGCTTGTAATGGTGAACTACCGCTCGAACTCCACGCGTCTCCGTTCCAATTGATCGAGAATCTCAGGAGCTTCCTTCAGCTCCGCGAGCGGACCTAGCTGCTCGCGAACATAACGCCAGTCGAGGTTGCTGGTCTGCCGCACGATGACACCTTCGACATCTACCCAGTCCTGCCCGCGCCCGGCGAACGCTTTCAGGACAATAAGGTCCTCGGCTGAACACGTGCGAAGCACAATCTTCGGCGAGTAGTCGAAGAGCGAGGAGCGTTGCACCACCGATTCTTCGAACGGCAACCCGGCAAGAGCCACATCCAGACCCACACCTTTGCTTGATCGGAGCAGCAGCACGCGTCGCTCGCGTGCGAACTGCGCGGCATCGGGAATTCGCCCTTCAAAATGCGCGAGCAGAGTTTGAATGAACGGTTCTTCGCCACCGAAACCGGCCAGGAGAGTGAGATCAGCATCTACGGTTTCACGCGGCTGTCCCCATCGCATTACCGCGATTCCGCCGATGAAACAGAATCGCCAGCCCTGCGATTGGCAAAGCGCTTGCAGCTCAGCCGCAGCCTTGATGACTTCAATCACGGCGAGCCTTCATGAACCATCGTTGTTGTTCTATGAGACCGGAAGTCGGTTTTGGCGCGCGAGGCGGACTTGTGTAGTCGGCGGCGCCGCAAAGCAACTCGATCGCCCGGTGGATGTCGAGTTCCCGCAGCTCCTTCCGGTGAATTCGCTCCAGGTCCTCACCCGCGAGCTTCCACGTCTCGACCCATCGCTTACCGAGAGCAATCTGATCCGGTGTCCAATTGGCTAGAGAAGATGGCTCATCGTTCATGCCGCAAGGATAATGGAATACCGAGCGATATGAAAGTACAGAGCCGGACGGACGGACCAGACATCGCCACTGCGCTTCGCGTTCTCAAGATCGCCCGCGAACGTGGTGTTGGTGAAGAGATCGACTTGTGGCGTGCTTGAGTTAGTTAAGAGGGCTCTTCAAATCTGCTCGATGGTGTAACGGTGACGCTGCCCGAGCATACAAACGACATCACCAGGCTGGTCGACGATCACAGTGAATAATCCGGTGATATCACGGCCAAGTACGTCGATGTCCAGCGAAGCCAACTCAGTTACCGCAGCGTACTGACCACGGAAGACAACCTTGGCGGAAGTCTCGCGGGTCAGCCGAATCTGAGTTTCAACGAGTACGGAAGCGGCCCCGCCGCCCAAACCGCTGATGCCTTCTTGTGCCGTCACGGGGTGGAGGCTCAGCTTTGCAAGCGTTGCCGCAGTGAACACGGTTCGATCGGCCCCGGTGTCAACCAGAAACTCGAACGTTTTCCAGGAGCCATCGTCGGCCAATATCTCTCCACGGATCGCGGGCCTCACGATGCCATCGTCACACCACAGCCATTCTCCGTCAATCCTCATAGATGCGAGCCATTTTTTCTTTTGGGATGTAGCGAATCAGGCTGCCGTCGTCTTCAGGATGCGCGGCCTCTGCCATAGCTATGACTTCTTCTGGGGTGTCAGCGACAAATAGTTCTTCTCCTGCAACGCAGATGCACTTGCCGCGATAGAGCGAATAAACCTCTGGGATGTGCGATTGCAACCACGCGGAGTTGCGGTCAAAGCGCTCATCCTGCGCCCGCGCTTTTGCTAGCTCTTCGGGGTCAGTCACTTCTTCCATGACTATTGTGCTTTGCTGGTCTGTCATCTTGCGCACCTCGTGCAGCGGGTTCGCCGTCACCGACATTCTATCTTTCGCTTGCGATGGTGGCAATCATTTCCGTCCAAGCGGCCAAGAGAATAAAATCGGCGTCCACGGTTTCTCGCGGCTCACGTTCAAGCCGCTCCATAGAGTTCTCATTTCAGTTCGTGTCTGAGAATCGCCTTCTTGGCGTCGGCGAGTTCTTCGTCGCGGCGGTGGTAGCCACAGTCGTTGATGAGCTTCTCGGCGGCGGCGAGGTCGTCCTGCGGGGATTTCCACGGGTAAGGTTTCTCGCGGAAGAAGAGGCGGGCCCGGTGGAGGTGGATGTCGGCCAGGTGCAGCCGCATCGGGCCGCGCTCGGCAATGTCCCACGCTTCGTCCAAGTCGGCCTTCGCACCATCAAGGTTCCCTTTCAATTGACCGACCCATGCACGAGACATAAGGGCCAACGGCAGGAAACACATGTCGCCATAGCGTCGCAGGCCATCGACCGCATCATTGAGATGGCTTTGAGCCGATCCAAGAACCTGCTCGGGCGACTGCGACCGCAGCCCCATCAAGACCGACCAGTAGAGTCCGATTCGACCCAATGAGAGACTATCCAGCGCCGGGTCCAATAGAAATCCGCGCAGTTTGCCTCCATGCAGAGCGCGCTTGGCGCGCTTCGCTACCTGTTCATTGCGCGTCAGGGCGTCATCCGCTTGCTCGACGGAAAGCCCTCCCGACTCCCGAAAAACGAAATGACGCCAAGCGTCTCTCTCGCAAATAGAGAGCAGGAGATCGCAATAGCGGAATCCTTGGAACGAGTGCAGGAAAGGAATCTGCGGTTGTCTTTCGGATTGGATTTCTTCGGCTCCGGCAAAGCACTCAAATGCTTGCTCCATATCACCAGCCTGATGCAAGGCCGCACCAAGACTTGTGCGAGCATAAGAACATTCAAACTTCTCAGCGTGCCGATCAGCGAACAAAACCGAATCTTGAGCGTCTCTGACTGCGTCGCTAACCTGTCCCAGCGCTAGGTCGACCTCGACAAGGCTGTCGAGACAAGGTGCTGCTGCTCCCCACTCCTGATGTTGGACGAGTAGAAAGCACCCGGCTTGAAGGGCCTCGGTAGCCTCGGAAAGACGGTTCAGCGCTCGAAGTCGATGTCCTGCAAGATTCTGAAGGCTGGCGCGCAGCTTCCAGTGCATTAGGGCGGAAGTTTCTCGCCACGGTTCTTCGAAGAAGGATGCGAGCGCAGTCAGGTCGGTTCCGAATGCGCCGAGCTTCTTGGTGCTGAAATACTCTTCCCCTCGGGTAATGCGCGCGAAGAATACTGCCGCGCAAGCCTCGCTCTGCAATCCCGCATCGCAGCCATGCCGAACAGCGTGGTAGAGAGACTGGAAACCATCCAAGCCCTGCGGCCAATATGGCACCGCCGTTGTCAGGCGCTTGTATAGCCGTTGGTGTCCCTCTCGCCACGCATTCGGAGAAGCGTCCCGAAGCCGGTTACCAAAATACTCCCGAATGAGCGGATGGGCATCGAGTGCGGTTGCAGCCTGTCCGTTCGCCAATTCTGGCACCACGATTACATCCGGTTCGTTCAAGAGAGAACGCGCTAAGAAGTCCAGCGGCGATGTTGAACCGCTTTCAGCCGAAGCGATCTTCTCTTCTGCTCGCTGTTGGCTAAATCCCGAGATCGGCTTCAAATCATATTCGGAAATCCCTACCAGACCGAAGTCTGCTAGGAATGAAACCGTTGTGTTCCAATCCTCATCGGGGATGGGCTGGTCGCTCCCCTTCCGGAGTAAGCCTCGACAGATCCTTATTGGCAGGGAGTCGCGCTTGGTTTGAAACAACGGAGCCGTTAGTCCGTCGATGGCGGGAGCCTTTCGAAGCGCGAACGTGCAGCCGGGATCAGCAGGTCGGTCAAACAGGCCGAGCATTCGCAGGACGGCGAGTTGGCGCGCGCCGAAATCGCCACTTCTGGCAAACCAGTTCTCGAACGCGGCGAGCATCTTGAAGGTGGTGCCACCTTGTTCCTTGCGGTCGGCTTCCTCGAACTTCACCAAGTCGCGGCGGCGGATATCGCCACCATGTGCGCGGGCGAGGAAGCGGCCCAGCAGGTTAAGCGTGAGGGCGTGGCCGTCCACTTCGCGACCGGCGGCGAGGAGTTCCTTATCGTCGGGTCTGATTTCCGCCGCGCCAGCCCGGTTGGCGCCGGCGTGATGGAGCAGCGCGGCGCCGGCTTCGTCGGTGAGGTTGCCGAGGTCCACGCGGAGCACGCTGCCCCACGGCGAGCCTTCGCGGCGTTGGAAATCGGCGAGGTCGGTGAGCGGTTCGCGCGTGGTGACTAGGCAGAGGCCGCAGTGGTCGGTGTCGTTGGCCTTGCGCGCGAGTTGTTTCAACAGGCTTTGCACGCCGGGGGCGCGGAGTTGGCCGCCCATCGGGCCGGGCGGATATTGGAGCGGCTCGATGCCGTCGAGGATGAGCAGGGTGCGTTCGCGGGCGACGGCGTCGGCGAGCAGGCGGCCTTTGTCCCACGGCGAGAGCGTCGGCTCGCATTGCACGCCGAACCATTCGAGGGCGTGGGCGAGGAAGGAGTCTTCGGAGGCCTGCCGGTCCTCCTTGGTGCCCTGGCTGTAAAAGCTCCACGCATAGACGCGCCGTGCGCCGAACCAGCCCTCGCGCTGGAGGCGCTGGAGCCAGTGTTGGACGAGCATGGTCTTGCCCACGCCGCCCCATGCGACGAGGGAGACGATGGCGGTGTGCGGCTGGGCGAAGGCGAGGTCGAGTAGGGCGAGTTCCTGTTCGCGGCCGATGAGTTTTTCTTCGCGCTGGCCACTGGTGCGGGTGAGTGGGAATTTGTCGAGGTAAAGGTGGTCATGCGGGAGAGGTTGGTCAGGCTTGGGCAAATCGGCGAGCGCGACGCGGCTGAGTGCGTCCGCGATGTTGGTGGCGAGTTGGCGGAAGATGCTGTCTTGCGCAGCCTCGGAGAGTTGTGAGAGTGGATTCGATTCGTTCGGCGCTTGCGTTGCACGCAGCCAGTCGTGCGCTCGCCAATCGCATTCCTCGCAGATGAGCGGGAACACCGGCACCTTGTCATGCTGCTGCCGGTCGCGCAGGAATGGGAATTCCGTGTTGAGTATGTACTCGGATTCGAGCGCTTCTTTTGTGATCAGCAAGACCGCAACCCGCGCGTTGCCCATTGCCTGTTTAATGTCGTCATCCCAGAAGGAACTGTCCCGGATTTTTCCATCCTGCCATACATCGAGCAGATGTTGCTGCTCGAACACATGCAGAGATCGAAGCAAGGCTGACTTCCACTGTGGCCCTTCGCCACGATGGCTGTAGCTAATGAAGATTCTGGCATTGCTCATTAGTTGGGTTCCTACTTCAAGATTCTCTTCGAGGACTTGATTTCACCAGCAAACCGCCGACTCTCAATTGCTCTCACGAGGCCGATGATTTCACCGAGGTTCTCTTGATAAATTCTGCCAGGCCGGCTTGCCTGCTTTTCTTTCCGGCCTACAAACCAAGCTTCGTGCGCATGGCTTCGATATCGACGCGCAGATAGGGCTGCGAAACCTCTTCATTCCGACGTTCGAACTCGAGGAGCAGCGCTTCCAGTCGTTCGCGGCCGCCTTTCGTTCGGGCGGCCTCGAGCGGGGTCTTGTTCTGAAGCGCCGGCACGGGCTCGTTGTACCATCCTTCCCAGTGGGCCTCCATTTGCGCCTTCACGATTGCCTGCACTTCGGGGCGCGACGCGAATTCCTCCTGCTCCTTCAGCGCTTGCTCGAATGCCGGAGTGCCCGATTGAGCCTGCATCTCTTCGAGCTTTGCGTCTGCCGATTCGTGCACTGCTCTCTTGAACGTAGCTCTCTTCCCAAGCCTCTTTGTGATCTCGGATTGAATCTTCGTGGAGCGCTTTTCGGAATTCACCTCAACCGTCAGCGCGTTGCCTTTGATCGTGAGGCTGCCCAGAACTGTGTTGTCCCAGCTTTTATGTTTCTTGTTGCCCTTCCTCATCCAGTCGAAGTTCACTTCAAGCAGATTGCCGTTCTCGTCGCGAGTTGCGTCTTCCAGGATTCCCTCTTGATAGAGCGCCAGCGATCGCAGACCGTCGAAGGCTTCTTGCGCCGAACATTCCAACTCAAAGTAGAGTTTCACAAAGCTGATAGGGTCCCCGTCGGTGTTTTGTAATTCGGGGCGAGGCCGATTAGCCAGGAACTCGGCTGCGCTAAAATAGGCTTCTCGCATCTCGAGATCCCACTCGCGCAGAGACTCCACGTTGAGTTCGAACCCCTCGTCGCGCATCTCCGCCTTGATTTCATCCCGAATATCCAAAAGACGGGTGTGTCCTCTTGGCGGAATCGCAGTCGGGGCCATGCCCACAACGATGGCTTGGCCGTCCAACGGCACAACCCGGGCGAAGATGATGTCTCCACGTCTGAGCGTTGCAGATGCCTGCGCTTCCTTTACCGTGAACGTTCGATCCAGGAAGATGTCGCGAAGCCCCAGGCTCTTTCCCGGAACGACGCCGGTGACCGCAAAGAAACTGAACGGCTCGGCGCAGGCTGTGAGGATGAACCTCTCGTGATATTCATCAATCCGCTCGGCGTTCTCGTTGAGGTATTCCAGGCCAAGCTGTTGTTCAGGGAAGGCTCGCTTGGAGGGTCCTCGTTCGATCGCTTCAGGTATCCAGTTGAAGACAACCCACGGAATGAAGATCGACTCGAGGTGGACGTCATCAATGGCGTATTCCCCCGCAAACTCTTCGGCTCCCTCTTGGAGAAGACCGGGCCACTCGCTGGCCACGAACTCGAGTATTCCGGTAATCACCTCTCCTTCGGCGCGGCGCATCTTGAGCCATTCGGAGTCATGTCCCCAAAGGTTGGCGGTTTGCAACGGCTGAACTTCTTTGTCGTGGCAGCAGTGCTTGTACTTTTTGCCGCTGCCACAAGGGCACGGATCGTTGCGTCCAATCTTCGCCATTGAATTCCTTCAACTCAAGCAAGGTTAAGCGGCCTTCGAGAACGCGACTTCGTACAACCAGATGCACGTCTTTGGAAATGCCAACAGCGGCAGGACGCCAGCCCGGGATGCGTCCGCAGACGCATCATCTCTGCAAGCACGCAGGAGGTTCTGCTAGATGTACGCCCGTTCGGCCTTGCGAATCTCCCGATACCGTTCAAACGCTTCGCGTTCGTCTTCAAGCCCCAGGAAGTTCTTGACCGTGCTTCCTCGGAACGTGTGCCCGAACATCTTCGGCGCGTTCTTCAAAACGAACATCGGGTTGTGGCGAAACGCGACCGGCATATGCCTTACTTTCATCCAGCGCTCGGCTTTCCATCTCATGTACTCAGCCTCTTCTGCTGACACGTGTTCCGTCTTCACCACCGCTGTAGTGCCGTCGTACTCTTCGAGCCGTTCGTTGATGATCAGTCCGCGGTCCCGAAACTCCTTAGTCATCGGCGTGCGCGGATAAGGGGTTGGGTGCTGGATGTAAGGCCAGTCGATGTACTTCTTGGCGAAATCGAGGTTGGTCTGAATCGACTCGGTGGTGTCGTCGGGGTTTCCGACAATCAATCCTCCTACGACGTACATCTTGTTTTTGTGAATGTAGTCGATCGCCTTGAGCGTAGCGTTGCCCGCTTTCTGCCCGTTCTCGCGTTGGGTGTTCTTCGAGCTGGCTTTGAGGAACGTCAAATCGTCTTCGAGGATGTTCTCGATCCCGAGAAACACGTAGCGGAATCCCGCCTTGCGCATCAGCGGCGCGAGCGTCTCTCCATGATTCGCTATCGCCGACGTCATCGCCTGCACCGTGTAGTCGATGTCGTTTAGGCCCGCGTCGATGATCGCCTGGCAGAGAGCTTCGAAGCGCTTCACGTTCAGCACGACGTTGTCGTCTACGATAAAGATCGCCCGCACGCCGCGATCGTGCGCGTCGCGAATATCGGCGATCACTCGATCGAATGAGTAAGTGAAGAAGTTCCGCCCTCGCATCTCGATGATCGAACAGAAGCTGCAATCGAAGGTGCACCCGCGCGACGTCTCGATCACGTCCACCTGTCGCCCAAGGAAGGTGTAGCCGGTCAGCACTCGGGCGGCGCGATTGGGGAGCTTTATCTCGCCGTTCTCGAGTCCGTTCACCGGACGGTCCGGCGCGTGATAGAAGCGGTCGCCGCTTCGATACGAGAGCCCGCCGATGTGATCGAACCCGCGTTCTTCCTCGATCGCGCGCAGCACCTCTCGAAAAGTTATCTCGCCTTCGCCGCGCACAATGAAATCGACTACGCCCGACGAGTTGTCAGTGTAAGCTTCGACCGCGAGACTTGGATCGTAGCCGCCAACGGCGACGCGCACGTTGGGTTTCAGCAGGCGCACGAGGTCGATGATCTTCATCGCGGTCTTGCGTTGAAAAGTCATCACCGACAAGCCGACTACATCGGGTTTGTGTTCAGCGACCAGGCGTTCGACCGTCTCTCGCACGCGGTCTTGAACAAGGACGAGATCGGCTACGGCGATACGGTGATGGGTGTCGATGTTCCCGGCCAGCGACGTGAGCGCGCCGTTAGGCATACGAACCGCGACAGTCGGCATATGCTCGAACGAATCGGGCATCGAGAGCAGAAGAACATTCATCGTGTGCTTCCCTTCAATTGGTTTGATCAAGCCGAGCGTCCGAGCTGCGTGACCTCGCGAAGTGGAGCCATCTTAGTTGAACGAGGGGCGATCAGCAAGCACACGACTCCGGGAGCCAGCGGGGATTAAGCAAGCCCGCTTGGCAGTTGGCAACC
The DNA here is from genome assembly GCA_041497455.1 of Blastocatellia bacterium. GTDB lineage: Bacteria > Acidobacteriota > Blastocatellia > UBA7656 > UBA7656 > Onstottus_A. The sequence continues at coordinate 11,561 of JBGQGO010000091.1, forward strand.
ACGATAAAACTCTGTCAAGATGGTCGCGATCATAAGTTCGTAGTACCGCATTTATGCGGAAGTTCGTAGCTTCGAGCGTACGGCTTACTCTACGAACTTCCGCATAAATGCCGAACTACAAACTCATTCAAAGGAGTGAGAAGTTGAGAAGAGTATTTTGCACGGTGCTGGCGATCTCGTGCTTGTCCGTCTGCGGCGCGACTCAGACTCAGACTCAGCCCCAGATTGAGCTGCCGAAGGTCGGCGAGAATACCTTGAGCCTGGATGAACGGCTTGGGACCGACGACGGCGCGGCGCTGGCGATATTGTTCAGCGCAGGCATGCGCGGGAACCTTGACCTGTGCGACTGCAACTATCCCCGCGGCGGGCTGGCGCGGCGCGTCGGCTACGTTGAGGCGTTCAAGAGGAAGTTCAAAGATACGCCGGTGGTCCAGGTTGAAGGCGGCTTCTTTTTCTTCGGCAGCATGGGCTATCCGATGGCGGATTTGCGAAACGAGCAGGCAGCGCGTGCCTTTAGCCGCTTTCTGCCCGACGTGATCAATCTCGGCCGCGACGACCTGCCCTACGCGCAAAAACTGCTTGCGCGTGATGGCCTGAGTGAGCGGATTCAACGACTGCCGATGATCAAGAACTTGATTTCGGCGAACGGCGCTTTCCGGCCAGAAGCCGCGCCACCCGCGCCGTACACGATCAAAGAGGTCGGGGGTCCTCGAATCTACGGGGGAAAGAAGAAGCTCAAGATCGGGTTCGTTGGCGTGGCCGCGCCCACCAATCCCGGTGGCGGAATTATTGATGCCACCGTGACCAATATGTTTGAAACCACAACGCGAGCCGTCCTGAAAGCGCGCAAGGAGTGCGATGTGCTTGTGATAGTCGCGCATTGCGATTTGGCGTCCGCGCTCAGGCTTGCGTCGGAGAATCTGGAGGCTGACGTGGTGATCGCAGCCGACTCGGGAGGGATCTACAATCCACGGCGAGTTGGCAACACGCTGGTAGTCAGCGCGGCGCCGGGCAATACTCAAGAGAGCGATCTCCGTCTCTACTTCGACAAAGACGGACAGATTAGCTACAAGTTTCGCGCGACGGATTTGGATATCCTGGTGCCGGTCGATCCCGCGGCGGCGGCCTTCGCCGAAGCGGCGCGGGCGGAACGGAACAGCATAATGCGGTAGAATGGGTAGCAAATCCGCTGTGTATCGTGGTCGCAGGCCGCACGGCGGTCGAGTGTAGATTGTTAAGCGAGGGAGTATGTCAGTTCAAATAGAGCGGAGATGGTTCAACGTTGACGAGTACTACCGGATGATTGATGCGGGTATTCTGTCTGAAGATGACCGCGTCGAGCTTATTGAAGGCGAGGTCATCAAGATGAGCCCCATAGGAAAATTCCATGCTGCATGCGTGAAGAGACTGAACAAGCTCTTTGGCTTTCTCGCCGGACGCACTGCCATCGTCAGCGTGCAGGACCCGATTCGCTTAAGCGATTTCTCGGAGCCACAGCCCGACCTTGCTCTGCTCAAACTACGTGATGATTTTTATTCTTCGGGACACCCTACGCCCGAAGACGTCTTGCTGGTTGTGGAAGTAGCCGACAGTTCCATCCAATATGACCGTACTATAAAAATGCCACTGTATGCCCGCTCGGGGATTCCTGAAGTATGGCTCGTTCACGTTGCGAGGGATTTGGTCGAAGTGTATGCACGGCCAGTCAATGGACGGTATCAGGATTTCCGCGAAGTGAGGCGCGGCGAAACGTTGACCTTGAGTTCTCTCCCCAACCTTCTGATCAGAGTTGACGACATTCTCGGCTGAGTCAAAGAGCACCGCTTCAACGGCTGGTACACTGTCCAACAGACCCCCTACCATTTGCCCCTAGTAATTCAGTTGGCTATTATACGTTTGCTGTTTTAGGAATAACCAAAGACACAACGGAGGACTAAATGAGTAAGCCATCTGCCAGAGCTACGCTTCCCGTCGACCCCAAGGAAATCATCTGGAACCCCTCCGCTGAAGAGTTGCGGCGGCTCACCGAGGAGATGCCCAACACTCGCGTCACCCATCACGATAACACCAACACTCAGAGCCGGGTCGACTCGCGCTCGAAGCTTTCCACCTATGTCGTAACC
>JBGQGO010000092.1:0-13563 GCA_041497455.1 Blastocatellia bacterium
AGAGCGGAAGAGGCGGCGGCGCCTCCTCCCCCGGCTTCGCCTTCCGAGGTAGCCAGGTCGCGCTCTGGGTTGAGGCGATCCGGAAAGCTCTCGTTGCGTGACAGCGCGACGGGTGAAGCGGTTCGGCCGGAAGAACGGAAGTTCAGCGGCAAGAAGTTCTTGTTTACAGACGGTGCGTGGACCGATAAGGACTTCGACCCCAACAAAGACCTGCCGGTTGTCACCATCATCCGCGACAGCAACGTGTACAAGGAAGTACTCAGCAAACGCACAGGGCTGAAGCCCTTTTTGACAGGCTTCCCTGCGGCGGAGCGCGCGATCATCGTTTACAAAGGCACGGTGTATAAGCTGATCCCACAATAGACCGATAAGTGATCGCCTCTCGGCAGCCGCGCGCGTGATTCAACAACTCGCTTCAAATTCGAGCGCACTCGCAACTCACCCGCCGCAGATTTCCATCCACTGATTACTCCGGTTAGGATATGCTTATATGCGCCGCTTCTGGGATCAAGCGTCCATGTCTCTGTGTCCTCGAAAGGATCACCGACGATGAGTGACTACCCGGCTCGTTATGAATCCGACATCCTCTTGCGCGATGGATCGAGTCTTCACCTGCGCCCCATCAAACCCGGCGACGTAAGCGCGTTGCTGGAATTCCACACGCGCCTTTCCCCACGCAGCGTCTACTTTCGTTACTTCAGCCCGCTACCTGAGTTGAGCGAGGAGAGAGCAAAGGTGCTTGCCAGCGTCGACTACAACGATACGTTCGCCCTGGTCGGCGAGCTTGGGGGGCGGTTAGTCGGCGTCGCTCGCTATTACCGCGATGAAAAAGCTCACGACCGCGCTGAAGTGGCCTTTCTCATAGAAGACGCGTTGCAGGGACGCGGCATCGCCACCCGCATGCTCGAACGCCTTGCGGAGATCGCGCGAGAAAAGGCTATTACGACTTTCGACGCTTATGTGCTCGGCGACAATCGCAAGATGATGGATGTGTTCATGCATACGGGCTTTGCTGTGGAACGCAGGCTGGATGGCGGGGTCTTTCAGGTGACTTTCCCGATCACTCCGACTCCGGAGTACGAGGAGAAAGCCGCGCTTCGTTCTCAGTCGGCGGCGCGAGCTTCAATGAAGGCGTTCTTCGAGCCCCGCTCGATCGCCGTCGTCGGCGCAGGACGCAAGCGCGGAGGAATCGGCGCTGAAGTGTTTCACAACCTTGTGGCCGCCGGCTTTCAAGGAGTCGTCTATCCGGTCAACGAAACCGCTCGAGTTGTTGGATCGGCGACCGCTTATCCGCGAGTAACTGATATTCCGGGCGAAGTCGATCTTGCGATTGTTGTCGTGCCAGCCGAAGACGCCGCCGCCATTGTCGACGACTGCATAAAGAAAGGCGTGCACGGAATCGTGGTCATCAGCGCCGGCTTCGCGGAGACCGGAGCAGAAGGCCGCGCGCGAGAGGCGACGCTCCTTGAAAAAGTGAGAGACGCCGGCGTTCGCATGATTGGTCCTAATTGCATGGGCATCATCAACACCGATCCTGCGGTGGCCCTCAACGGGACCTTCTCGCCGGTGTATCCGCCCGAAGGGCGCGTTGCTATGTCGACTCAGAGCGGGGCGCTGGGGCTTGCGATTCTCGATTACGCGCGAAGGCTGAACCTGGGCATCTCGACTTTCGTTTCGGTTGGCAACAAAGCGGACGTATCGAGCAACGACCTGATTCAGTATTGGGCCGAGGATCCTCGCACCGACGTGATCCTGCTCTACCTGGAGAGCTTCGGCAATCCGAGGAAGTTTGGCCGCATAGCAAAACGAATCGCGCGCAACAAACCCATCGTCGTCGTCAAGTCTGGCCGCTCACGCGCAGGCGCTCGCGCGGCTTCGTCGCACACAGGCGCGCTCGCGTCCACGGATGCGGTAGCCGGCGCGTTGTTCCGTCAGGCTGGGATCATACGCACAGACACGTTCGAAGAACTCTTCGATGTAGCGAACCTGCTGGCGCATCAACCCGTTCCCGGAGGAAGCCGCGTTGCGATACTGACTAATGCAGGAGGCCCAGGAATTCTCGCGGCGGACGCTTGTGAGGCTCACGGGCTCGAGCTGCCTATGCTGGCTGACGAGACGATTGCGGAACTCAGATCGTTTCTTCCGCCGACTGCCAGCGTAGCCAATCCGGTGGACATGATTGCGTCGGCAAGCCCGGAGCATTTCCTCAAAGCTACGCGGGCGTTGCTTGCGGATGAACACGTCGATTCGCTAATCGTGATATTCATCCCGCCGTTGATCACCGATCCCGAAGCGGTTGCGGCTGCGATAGTAGAAGGAACCAGGAACGCCAATGGCAAGCCAGTGCTCGCGAACTTCATGAGCGCGAAAGGCGCGCCCAACATTTTGAGCAGCATTCCCAGCTACGAGTTTCCCGAGTCCGCGGCTTCAGCGCTCGCGAAAGTGACTGCCTATGGCGAATGGCGCCGCAAACCATTGGGAACCGTACCAACATTCAGCGATATCCGCGCTGACGATGCGAAAGCGATCGTTGACCGGGCGCTTGCGCGCGGCGGCGGATGGCTGAGCCCGGTCGAAATCGGCGAGTTGTTTAGCGCGGCTGGCATTCCGGCAGCGAAGTCCCGGCTAGTGTCGAATCTTGACGATGCATTGAAGGCGGCCGCGGAGATCGGGTTTCCCGTTGCGCTAAAAGCAACAGGCCCGGCGATCATTCACAAGACTGAAGTCGGCGGCGTCGCTCTCAACCTGGCTGACGAAACGGCGGTGCGGCGCGCGTACGACGATATGGCCACTCGGCTCGGAGCTGACCTCACCGGCGTGATCGTCCAGGAGATGGTATCAGGCGGAGTTGAGGTAGTCGTTGGAGCGACGCTTGATAAGATTTTTGGACCACTGGTGTTGTACGGCAGCGGTGGAATCCTGGTCGAGTTGCTAAACGACGTTGCGTTCCGCATAAACCCGCTGACCGACACCGACGTTCGCGACATGATAAATGAAGTGAAAGGCACCGCGCTGCTGCGAGGGTATCGCGGATCGCGCCCGGCGGATGAAGCCGCTCTCTCGGAGCTTATCTTGCGAGTCTCTGCGCTGCTCGAGATATGCCCGCAGATTCAGGAGATGGATGCGAACCCGGTTAAGGTCCTTGTGAACGGCGCGATCGTAGTCGACGCGCGGATGCGCGTGGATCGGCTGGTCGAACCGCCGCCGACCCGGCGTATCGCCTATTGAGGAGGTAGCATAGACTTCAGTCTGTGTCTGGTAATTCCCGCGCAAGGAGAATCACCGGACACAGACTAAAGTTCGTGTTACTTCATCCCATCTTCGACGTGTGCTCCGGCTTGATCTTGTAGAGCACTCGCACTTCGCCTGGTTGACGGGACGGATACGTATCGACACCCATGTATTTCTTCGCCATCTTGTCGATGTGCTGATCGGCGCCTTCTTCGGTTATATCTTCAACGTGACCGCGCACTTCCAGATAACGATAAGGGTTATCCGGGTCCTGTATCGACAGCGCAACTGCCCGGTTGCGCTCCATGTTCTTGTCTTTCCGGCGGCCGCGCGCCGAGTTGACCAGTATGTGGGTCCCGTCGTGGTCAACCCATACCGGCGTCACCTGCGGAGTGCCGTCGGCATTTAAAGTCGCCAGGTGTGCGAATGCCTTCTTCTGAAAAAGGTCGAGATAGTCCTCGGGAATTACTCCAGCCATTTATTCCTCCTTGAGCGTTGTCTTGCCATCAAACCAAACACAGTGGTGAGCGAGAATTCGCGTCCATGAGATTTTGACCGACGCGCTCCGATTTGTGAAGCGGGAAGCGTGATGCGTGATTTGCGATTTGCGATTTGCGATTTGCAATTTTGTGATGCGTGATTCTTGAAAAGTTATGCGTGACAATAAAGCTCCGCATAAAAAATCGCAAAATCAACGAATCACAAATCGCAAATCACGAATCACAAATCGCCACGTTGGTTGACGACCATCCGTGCGCGCCCGTAACCTGACCACAGAGGAGCAAGATATGAGCGACGAATTGCGGCTTGATGCATTGGCAATTGGCGCGCACCCCGATGATGTCGAGTTGGCGTGTGGCGGGACCTTGTTGAAGCTGGTCTCTCTCGGTTATCGAGTTGGTGTAATGGACATGACTCGCGGGGAAATGGGGACGCGCGGTTCGGGAGAGATTCGCGCCCGCGAGGCCGAAGCCGCGTCACGTGAGTTGAAGCTCGTAGTGCGCGACAACCTGGAACTTCCCGATGGTCACATCTGGCTGACTGAGGAGTCTCGCGTCAGGATGGTGCGCAAGATTCGCCTGTACAGGCCGCGCGTGATCTTCACGCACTACTGGGAGGACCCGCATCCCGATCACGTTCACACCAGCCAGATCGTACGCGAGGCCGCCCACGTCGCCGGGCTTGCGAAGTACGACGCCGAAGCCGGCCAGGAGCGATTTCGCCCCCAGACCGTCGCGCACTTCATGTTCCCGCGCACCGCTGCGCCGACTTTTCTGGTCGACATAAGCGAGTTCGCCGAGAAAAAGCATAACGCGATACTCTGCTACCGCTCGCAGCTTCATGATTCCAACAGCAAAGAACCGGAGACGAACCTCAGCTCTGAAGCGTTCCTGCGCAGGGTTGAAGCGCGACAGCTATTCTACGGATCGCTGATCGCTGTCGAGCACGCAGAAGGATTCATCGTGCGCGAAGCCCTGAACGTTCACGATCCGATCGAGCTGCTCTCGAGAAAGATGAATATGTATTCATGAACATCGGCATCACTTGCTATCCATCGTACGGCGGGAGCGGCGTGGTCGGCGCCGAGCTGGGATTGGAGCTTGCAAAGCGCGGGCACTTGATCCATTTCATAAGCTACGCTCCGCCGATGCGATTGGACGGCGGCCAGGCTCGCGAGCGCATCCATTTTCACGCGGTCGATATGTTGAGCTACCCGCTATTCGAGTATCCTCCTTACACTGACGCGCTCGCATCGAAGCTCTTCCAGGTGGCGGCGGCTGAGCGGCTGGATCTGCTGCACGTCCACTACGCAATTCCGCACGCGGTGAGTGCGTACCTCGCTCGCGAGATGCTCAAGCCTATTCGTTATCTGCCCGTAGTCACCACTCTTCACGGAACGGACATCACGCTTGTCGGGCGCGACCCTTCGTTTTTGCCGATCACGCGGTTCGGCATAGAGCAGTCCGACGCCGTGACTGCGATATCCCGCTATTTGCGCGACGCCACGCACAAGGCCTTTTGCCCTGACTGCGACATCGAAGTCATCTACAACTTCATCGACGCGAACTACTATCGCCGCGAGCCGAGCGAAGAGGTCCGTCAAAGCCTCGCACCTGACGGCCAGCGAATCATCCTGCACGTCTCGACCTTCAGACCCATCAAGCGAATCACTGACTGCATCGAGATAGTCGCCAGAATCAAGAACCTTGAAACCGGCTCTGGTAGCCGATCTGGCGTGAAGCTGGTGATGTGCGGAGACGGCCCGGAACGCGCCGATGCCGAAGCGCTCGCCGCGAGGTTGGGGGTTGCCGGCTCGGTCAAGTTCGTCGGCAAGCAGCCTCAATCGCAAGTGCGCGATTACCTTTCGGTCGCCGACTTGTTGTTGCTGCCCAGCCAGTCCGAATCCTTCGGTCTCACGGCGCTTGAGGCGATGGCTTGCGAAGTGCCCGTCATCGCGACGCGCGTGGGCGGCATCCCTGAACTGGTCGAGGACGAGGGGTGCGGCTACCTGTTTGAGATCGGCGACGTGGATGGAATGGCCGCGGCGTCGCTGCGAGTGCTCAGCGATGATGCGGAGCGTGAACGGCTGGGAAGGAGAGGCCGCGAGATAGCCGTGTCGCGTTTCACAACCGAGAAGATCATTCCACAGTACGAAGAACTCTACAGCAGAGTAGTTCGAGAAAGCGCTGCAAAGCGAGCGTAAACCCTTGTTAACATAGGAGTCTCAGATGAAGCGAACTGCCTTTCGACCTGGCGTGATTGTCTTTCTACTAACGAGCCAGATGCTCTTTGTCGTCAGTGCGCAGACCCCGGTTGCAAGTGTTCGCGCGTATCGATCCGCACACGAGGCGGAGATCATCGGCGAGCTTGTAGACGCTCTCTCGATTCCGAACGTCGCCTCTGATTCGGTGAACATCAGGCGCAACGCGGCTATGCTAATCGAGATGATGGGCCGCCGCGGCATTCAGGCGCGATTGCTTGAAGGCAATGGCCCGCCGGCGATCTTTGGTGAGCTGAAAACACCCGGGGCGACTCGCACGATCGGCTTCTATGCACACTACGATGGTCAGCCGGTAGAACCGTCGAAGTGGGCGAGCGATCCGTTCAAACCAACGCTCCGCGATAAGCCGCTTGAAACCGGCGGACGAGTCATACCTTTTCCAAAACCTGGCGAGATGTTTGATCCCGAGTGGCGGCTCTACGCGCGGTCTGCTTCGGATGATAAGGCTCCGATCATCGCGATGTTGGCGGCGCTCGATGCTTTGAAAGCCTCGAAGACGAATCCTACCGCGAATCTCAAATTCCTTTTCGACGGCGAGGAAGAAGCGGGCTCGCCTCATCTGGGCGACATCGTGACTCGCAACGCCGAGCTGCTTGGGGCGGACGTGTGGATATGCGCGGACGGACCCGTGCATCAATCACGCCGTCAGCAACTCTATTTCGGTGTGCGCGGAATTGTGAAAGTCGACATCACGGTCTACGGCGCCAATCGCGCGCTGCACAGCGGGCACTATGGGAACTGGTCGCCGAATCCGGCGATGAGATTGGCGAAGCTGCTGGCAGGCATGAAGGACGACAGCGGTCGGGTGTTGATCGAGGGCTTCTACGACGGTGCGGCGCCTCTGGGGGAGGAAGAGAGAAAGGCGTTGAGGGAAATGCCCGCGACCGACTCCGAGTTGATGCGAGAATACGGGTTGGCCGCCGCCGATGGCGCGGGACGGCCGCTCGCTGAGTTGATCAACGAGCCTTCGCTCAACATCGACGGGCTCCGCAGCGAAGACGTGGGCCGCCAATCGCGAACGATCATTCCCGCTGAAGCGACCGCGACCGTTGATCTGCGGCTGGTCAAAGGGATCGAGCCGCGCCGGCAGGTCGAACGATTGATCGCGCACATCAAGAAGCAAGGCTACTTCGTTGTGACCGGCGAACCGGATCTCGAAACTCGATTGAAGCATCCGCTCATCGCGCGCGTCGTGAGCGAGGAAGGTTATCCGGCGGTGCGCACCTCGATGAATCTCCCGATCGTGAAGAAGATAATTGGCGCAGTCGAGCAAGCGATGGGCAAAAGGCCGGTGATGCTCCCGACGATGGGCGGCAGCGGCCCGTTGTGGGCGATCGATGTGGCAACGAAGGCTCCTCAAGTGGGAGTGCCGATCGTCAATCACGACAACAATCAGCACAGCTCAAATGAGAATCTGCGAATTCAGAATCTGTGGGATGGTATAGAGATCTTCGCGGCGTTGCTGACGATGTAGCATAGACTTTAGTCTGTGTTCTCGTACAACAGAACTCACCGGCCAAAAACTAAAGTCTATGCTACTTCAGTGTGTGAGTTCGTATTCCAGTACGGTGTCCGCCAGCCCCAGTGACGAGCCTGGAACTACCAGCGGCGTTTGCGAAGCAACGTCGTCACGAGCGGCTTGCGGTCTGCTGTCCCACGTGCCGGTTTCAGCGGTTGCTGCGAGCGCCGTTGCCATCAGCGCCACGGCCTCTCGCATCAGTCGCTGGTGAGCGTGTGTGTACTCAGCTAGCGCGGACGAATAGACCGACACAGCTCCGTACATCGTGGCGTTCTTCATGATGGGGAAGACTGCAAGCGTACGATAGCCTGCGGTCTGCTCGCCGAGTGACGGTGGGAGGTCGAGTTTCGGATCAGTGTTGCAGAACGGTGCGCGATTAGCGAGCACCCAGCCTGTCACGCCTTCGCCAGACGCGATCTTGCGTCCTTCTAGCAACATCGAGTGTGAGCCGGCCGCGTGTACGACTACGTTGTTGCCGGTCTCCGGCTCAACCAGCGTGATAGCACACATACAATAGGGTACAACCGCCTTGAGCTTCTCTGTGAACGCCGCCACCATTTCATCGCGATAGCGGGCGCCTATCACTGCCTGCGCCAGCTCGCATAACGCATTCATTTCATCGCGAACTTTTTCGCCTGGAGGGCAGTCTTGCTCTGCAAAGCCTGCTGCGGGAGCGACTCGGCGCGCGGCTTCGGAAAGCTGCTCAATTGGCTCGATCCCGAACGTTGGCAGCGGCGAGCCGCGATGCGCCCGAATCTCCGCTTCGAACTTCGGCAAGTGAGCGATGAAAATGCCTACTACGCGCGGATCGTATTGCGTACCGCTTCCGCGCATGATCAGGTCAACAGCTTCTTCGCGAGACATGCCTTTGCGGTACTGGCGGTCCTCCCGCACGGCGTCGAAGCAGTCCACAACAGTCAATATCCGCGCAGTCAAGGGTATACCTTCGCCGCTCAGACCGTCCGGATAACCTTTGCCATCCCAGCGCTCGTGATGATGCCTCACGACAGGCACGACCGGGTAGGGGAACTCGACACGGCTGAGGATCTGCGCTCCGGCGATTGTATGGATCTTCATCTTCTCGAACTCGGCGGCGTTGAGCTTGCCGGGTTTATTTATAATATAGTCTGGCACGGCGATCTTGCCTATGTCGTGCAGAAGCGCGCCAGCCTTGAGCGCGTCGACCTCGGCGAGCGAGCATCCCATAATGCGTGCGACACCTGCGGCGTAAATCTGCACGCGAACGACATGCTCGTGAGTCACTTCGTCTTTGGCATTGATCGCGACCGCCAGGGCTTCAATTGTTTCGCGATGCGCTTTCTCCATCACCGCTATTCGCTTTTGTATGCTGTCTTGATACAGTCGCTGGCCGAAATACAAAGCTATGAAGAGAGGCCCGCCTATTACGGCGATGATTTTCAAGTCGTGTTGAAGTGCATAGTACATCAAAGCTGCGACGGCGCTTGTGGGGAGAAACATGGGAACGGCCCAAAGAAACCCTTTGAATACATCTGCTGCGCGATTATCTTGGCGCAACACGAACAAAGTGGACAACAACGCCACGTTCATCGCAATCTGCACCACGCTCCCTACCAGCATTGCGACGGCCGCCGCGAGTAGAGTGCGATTTAGCCCCGTCCCTGCCTCCTCGCCAAAGCCGTAGTGCAGCGTGGCGCCGAGAGTGAAAGAAGCGGCGGCGGCTCCGAGCGACATCATGCCTGATGAGAAAAGGTCGCTGGAAAGACGGCGCACAGTGCGACGCGATGAAGTGAATCCCTCAATACCAGCAAGAGCCACTGCCGGGGCGGGCCCAAACCAGCACGCCACCAGAAGTACGATTGCATCTGTGAGAGTGAACACAATCCTGTCTTGTGTGAACTTGAGACCTACGGGCAATCGGAAGTGTTGAACGAACAGGCCAGCAGTGATTATCACCGGCACCAGTGCCAGAAAAGTGAGTTGCTCTCGCCACCCATAGCTCTTGCAAATCGTCGCAATGGCAATAAGCCAGGCGGCGAACCCCACCGCGCTGACTGCCACTTGATACCCGTAACTATTCCGATTTGTTCGTCCGTTCGTCATTACCGCCCGCCTTGCCAGCTACTCCTTCCTTAGTTCTTCAGGTGCAAGAAGATTGTGTCGTAGTAACCGCAAAGCGTGAAACCAGCCTTGTGATAGAAGGCTTGCGCTTGCTTATTCTGCTCGTTCACGAGGAGGCATATTGACTTCGCGCGTTGTAGGAGGTTGCGGCTCAACTGAGAAAGACAGCGCAAGCCGCAGCCTTTGCCGCGCTCGTCAGGGTCGACGTAGATTCCTTCGAGATAGATGCAATCGGGCGTGTCGCACATGATGTCGGCGTTGAAGATCAACCGCCCGTCTTTTATCCATACCCAGACACGGCCCTGCTCGATACGGCGCAGCCATCGCTGTTGAAAGCCTGCGGCGTCGACCTCGAGCGGGTTGTTGCCGCTTTCGGCGATAACCATGTCGGCATACACAGGCAATAAGATCTCTAAATCATCTGGCGTGGCGAGGCGCAGGCCTGCCACCGGCTCGGGTACTTCCAAGGGCTGGCGCTGTTCGAATAAGAGCTCGCGGCAAGCTCGACGCGGCGTTTGCCCGCTACGCGCATAGTAACTCCAAAAGCGCTCGACCTTTTCCTGTTCGCCCAAAATCATGTAGGCGGAGGGACAGTACTGGGCGAGCTGAGCAAAGGCGGCCAGGGCACCTTCGCGCGCTTCGACGAGCGTGGCATGGCCTATCAGGGCGACGCCTTCCAACCGGCCCTTCCTGTCACGGCAACCGTAAAACGTGCCGCGATTGAAATCGCTCACCAGGCCGTTGTCGCGGATGAAACCAGCCATGAAAACGGTGTGGAGGGGGCGCTCGCCAAGAAAAGCAAGAACTTCAGCCTGGTGCTCAGCGCTGAGCGTGTGGATTGTCAATAAGCTGGCGCTTTCCGAAAGCGGCTCAAACGCCATTGCTGCGATCTCTTGTCTATCAGCCGCTGACAACATGGAGTTGCTCCTTATGGTTTCTGACGCTATCAGTTCACCTCATCGCTGCTTCGCAGATGTCAATAAGGTGTGGGCCTATGCTCTGATCTTACGCAGTCCACCTATGGTTCAGGGGACATACCCGGTGAATTGTCGCCATTTATTAGCGCGGTGTTCGCCTGCGCAACGGCGTCACCCAGAAGCATTCCATCGCCGAGCAGCATTCCGTCGCCCAGCAGCATCCCATCACCCAAGAGCATCCCGTCGCCGAGCAGCATCCCATCGCCAAGCAACATGCCGCAGGAAATGAAAGGTATGCCGTCGCCGAGCAGCATTCCGTTACTGATCAAAATATTGTCGCCAAGCAACATCCCGCTCGACAACATCGTCGTATCACCCAAGAGCATGCCGTTGTTGAGTATGATCCCATCGCCCAACAACATGCCCAAACCGTAGACCTTTTGATACTGGGCGATGAGATTGCTACCGGTGATGTAGGTGTACCTGGCAATGATTCCTTGTGACCAGGCGAACGTCTGTCCGGCGATAGTCGATTGAGGAGTGGGAAGCGTATTCGTCGTCAACAGCGCCGAGCCGAGGGCGGTGCTACTAGTCAGATTGGTGCGAACCAGCTTTGCTAGTCGCACTGCACCTTCGATGTTAACCTCACCCGCACCCTGCTCGAGCATGTTGGCGCCAGCCAGCGGCTGCGCCGTGTACATCAAGATCGCCTTAACCATATTCGGCGTCAGACTCGGGTTCGCTTGCAGCAACAGAGCGGCCGCCCCCGCCACGATGGGCGTGGCCATCGAAGTGCCGCTGAGCATCATCATGTCTTTTTTGTCTTCTTTGATGTATGGATTGTCGAGTTGTGGATTGGATGTTACGAGGGCATTGTCCTCCGCTTCCACTGAGTACAGCTTATTGCCTGGAGCAACTATCTCCGGCTTAACGAGGTTGTCGAAGTGCTTCGTGCCTTGGCCATCCGTCCAGTAGCTGCGTGTGGGCCCGCGCGAGCTATAAGTTGCAATCGTATCGTCGCTGCGCGCATCCGTGCCGCGGGTATCAGTAGCACCGACCGTGATCGCAGACGGCTCGTTTCCAGGCGAGTGAATTAATCCATAGACCTTTTTTCCGGCCGAGTCCTTGCCATTGTTGCCGGCTGCAGCGACTACGACCACCCCTGCATCGACGAGGCGGCGTACTGCGCGACACAAAGGATCATTCACGTACGAATCTATGGACAGTGCACCGAGGCTCATGTTTACAACACGGATGTTGTATTTCGAGCGATTGGTCATCACCCAATCCAGAGCGCTCAGGACTGCAGAGGACTTGCCCCGGCCTTGCGAATCCAATACGCGAAGGTTTACAAGCTTTGCATTGGGAGCAATCCCGGCATATGCGCCATTCGATAATGCGTTATCTCCCGCGGCAAGTCCGGCGACATGCGACCCGTGACCGTATATGTCGTCTGTTTTGCCCGTACCCGTGAAGTCTACGCTCGCTGCTATTCGATACTTAAAGGCGTCGTGGTCTTTATAGATACCCGAATCAAGCACCGCGATGCCGATACCGCTGCCGTCCAATCCGGCGCTGTTCCAGGACTGCTGGCGAATAGCCGCCGCGCCGGTTGTCGTTTCTACGTGCCCGAGCGTTTCAATATCCCTGTTCAAGGATATATACGACACTTCCTTGAAACTGGCTATTCTGTTGATCACACTCAAACGGGGCTCGATGAGTCTGGCATCAAAGTTATCAAAGCGGGCTTCCTCCCATACGCTGTTGCTGTTCAGAAGCCTCTTGAGCCTGCCGCTCGGCTGTTGGTTGAGCTGCACAATCGCTCTTACGACTCCTTCTTTAGCCGACATCGTGCTGAACCCATCTCCGGCATCCGAACTGTCCACTTGATCCCGCAGATCGGGAGACAATTTATCTCCTTGCGTCCAGTCTTCATTGGAAAAGTCAGCAGAGTCAGCTCCGGCTTGAATTCTCTCCGGTTGAGCCGAGCGGTGGTCAGATTGCGCTTGAGCTGAGCCAGTCAGCACAGTGCCTGCGCACAAACTGAGCAAAAGCGTGAATGAAGTGAACCAGGCTATCGATGGGGAACGTCTCATCCTGTTCATTTGGGCCTCCAAGAGCCATCCTTCAAAAACTGCAGAAACCTAATTCGAAATCAGAACCCAGCGTGGACAGGGCAAGGTCCGTGCCGAGCGGGCCTCACATAGTAACTGGCGATATTGCCCGGATTAGGATAGTGGTACCCGTTCAGGTCTGAAGGCAGATTGACTTTGGAGATCTACCGGTTTGACGGAGTTCCGTCAATTTGACAGACGGCAAGCGGCTTGAAACTCGGCCTCCACGCTAAAGCGGTTGAAGCCACGGAACTGGCCCCGAAAGCCAATTGCGCGGCTTCATTCGAACTCGCGTTCCAGCTTGCGCCCGACGGAATTTACCTCTGAACTGATTAGTTGGTCTTCGATCCCGCGCCCGCAGCCTTCGCTTCGGCGGTCTTGCGCTTGTGAGCGTCGAACCAATCGAACACATCCTTGAACGCCGGAGCGACCACGCTGCCGTGGTCACCGCCGGGGACTTCGAGGTACTTGATCTCCATGCCAAGCTTTTTGCCCATTGCAACCATCACTCGGGAACGCTCTACCGGAACGGTCGGGTCATTGTCACCGTGAACCACAATTTCGGGAATGTGAGCGATCCTGGACATTCCCGATGGATTATTTGATCCGCCGGACACGGGAGCGATGGCCGCGAACACATCAGGATGGCTCATCGCGACCGACCATGTGCCGTAGCCGCCCATCGAGTGTCCAGTCAAGTAGATTCGATCAGCATCGATGTTGTAATCGCGCTTCACTTCGGCGATCACGTCCATCACATCCTTCTCGGCGTCGCCGATGTACATCGAAGCCGGCTTGCGGCCTTTCGGACAAGCGACGATATAGCCGTGCCTCTCGGCTTCAAGCTTGAACGCGCCTTGCGCGTAAGCTTGAAAGTAGCTGTTCTCGTCGCCGCCCATA
>JBGQGO010000093.1:0-13485 GCA_041497455.1 Blastocatellia bacterium
ACAGGCGGGGTACATCGTCGCCGTCGTGGGCATAGCCGCTGTGACGGCTGCGCTCAGGCTGTTGGGCGAAAGCATAAACCCGACAACCGTAGCGCTGGCGATGCTGCTGGTAGTTCTGTTTGTCGCCGCGAGTTGGGGGTCGCGTCCAGCCATCGTTGCTTCGGTCCTGGGAGTGCTCGGTCTTAACTTCTTCTTTCTCCCGCCGGTCGGCGCGCTCACCATAGCCGACCCGGACAATTGGATTGCGCTCATCGCTTTTCTGATCACCGCCGTCACTGCCGGTCAGCTCTCGGCTCGTGTGAATCGCCGCGCCGAGGAGGCCGAAGCAGGGCGGCGCGAGATCGAGCGATTGTACGACGAGCTACGATCAGCCTTCGAGCGCGCCAGCCATGCAGAAGCATTGCGGCAAAGCGAACGCTTGAAATCCGCGTTGCTAGACGCGGTGAGTCACGATCTGCGCACGCCGCTTACTTCAATAAAAGCTTCGGTCACCACTCTGCTCGACGAGTTGAAGACAAAGCCGTCTGATGTATCACCGGCCGTTCTGAATGAAGAAGGGCGGCGAGAGATGCTCGAGGTGATAAACGAAGAATGCGACCGGCTCAACCGGTTTATCGAAGGACTCGTCGAGATGGCGCGGATAGAGGCCGGGGAGTTCAGGTTGAGACGCCGGTGGGGAACCATCGAGGAGATGGTGGAGATGGCGCTTGCGCGCGCAAAAACACTGGCGGACCAACATCGGGTCGAAGTCGAGATCGAAAACAATCTGCCCGTTGTGCTAGTCGATGCGCGCGCGGTGAGTGAAGTCATATACACGCTCGTCGACAATGCCGCGAAGTACTCGCCTGCCGGAACGCTCATTCGCATCGCCGCGTCTCGAGCCGAAAACGACACGATAAGAGCAAGCGTCGAAGATCGCGGACCGGGCATTCCTATTGAACTGCGAGAGCGCGTCTTCGATAAGTTCTTCCGCGCGATCCGGGACGGCGCTTCAAACAGGAGTCAGCCCTCGGGAACGGGCATGGGGCTGGCGATCGCGCGCGGCATAGTCGAAGCGCACAGCGGGCGAATATGGATCGAGAACGGCGCGGACGGACTTGGGACGCGAGTCGTTTTCACGCTTCCGATCGGCGACGAAGAAGACAAAGCCGAGACAGAAGAGAAAGTGCTTGACGAACCGTCCTACGCAAGAGCAAAAGAATAACCATGCCACAGAAGCAGCGCATTCTGATTGCCGATGACGAACCGCAGATCACGCGGGTGTTGCGCACGGGCTTGACTACGCGCGGCTACGACGTGCGAGTCGCCGCCGACGGCGAGAGCGCGCTCGACACGTTCAACGACTTCCATCCCGATCTGGTGGTCACGGACCTGGCTATGCCCAACATGGGCGGCCTCGAGCTGTGCAGGCGCCTTCGTCTGGTGTCACAAGTCCCGGTCATCGTGCTTTCGGTGAAGGGCGAGGAGAAAACAAAGGTCGAAGCGCTGGACGCCGGCGCCGACGATTTCGTAACGAAGCCATTCAGCATGGAGGAGCTTCTGGCTCGGGTGCGCGCAACTCTGCGCCGCGCTCCTGCCCCATCAACTGACGATGCGGACTCGACCGTTTTGGAATCAGGTGATTTCCGTCTGGATGTAGAAACTCGAAAAGTGATCGTGCTGGGGAAAGAAATCCATCTAACGCCAAAGGAATTCGAGCTGCTCGCCCACCTCATGCGGCACGCGGGAAAAGTTTTGACTCATCGAAAACTGCTCACGGCAATCTGGGGAGCAAACTACGGCGAGCAGACCGAGTACCTGCGCGTGTTCATCGGCCAGCTCCGCAAGAAGATCGAGCCCGATCCCGCTTCGCCTCGCTACATACTCACGGAGCCGTGGATTGGCTACCGCTTCGACCCTGGAGTCTGATTGTCGGAATCAAGCCAGTCTCTCGCATCTGAAGAGGTAAGCAATGATCGATGCAGAAATGGCAGGACGCTTACTGTTGTCGGCGCTTTTTGGAACGCTGGTGGGCATCGAACGCCAGTGGCGGCACAAGAGCGCCGGACTGAAGACAAATGCTCTTGTGTCGGTAGGAGCGACTTCGTTTGGGCTAATCGCCTTGATCAGCTTTGGTCAGGGGAGCAGCCCAACGCAGATCGCCGCCGGCGTGGTGACAGGGATCGGTTTCATAGGCGCGGGCGTGATTATGCACCGTGGCGCGAGCGTGCAAGGGATCAACACTGCCGCCAATCTGTGGGCCGCTGCGGGGATGGGGCTCGCGATCGGACAGGGCTCGTATCAACTAGCGACTTACGTATTAGGCACAGTGCTCATAGTTCAGTTTTCCCTTCAGTGGGCCACCAACTACATAAACAGACGATCGGGTCTCAAGAACCCGGTGGTCACTTATCGTCTGTCTCTTGGCTTCAACCCGGCCAGTGCTGAAGCCGTCCGGAAAGCTTGGTCCAGCTTAGTAGGCGAGCCCGGCGTAACAGTAACGAGCTATGGCGAAGCGCGAAACGATCAAATGGAAACAGTCGAGGCTTCAATTGGCCTGGCGGAAGATACTGCAAACGCCGCGGCTTCGCTCAGCCAGAGATTCGCCGAGATCCCTGGAGTTATTCATACACACTGCAAGCAGATGTCCGGCCCAAAACGAGAGTGGTTGTGATGAGGCGCCCTTCGTGGCCACGCTCGTCGACGTAACCGGCCTGTTGATCTACTTCAGCGTCGCGGCGCTGATCCTGCACGGCACTCTGCTTTGAATTGCCCGCTCCGAAACGTTTCAGTCATGACTACGCGACTGCCTTGAAAGGCCGAACTTCCCGAACGACTTGCTGACCGAGGTCCTGTTCGGTCACATCAATATCGTATCGGGTCTGCAAGTTCATCCAGAAGCGTGCGCTCTGTCCAAAGTACCGGCCCAGACGCAGGGCTAGTTCCGCGGTGATCGGGCGCTGTCCGCGCACCACATGACTAATGCGCATGGGGGCCACACCTAATTCCTGCGCCAATCTGTACTGCGAAAGGCCAAGCTCATCGAGGAGTTCCCTTAGATATTCACCAGGATGCACAGGAGCGATGCGTGACTTGGGCATAGTTTCTCCTCAGTGGTAGTCGACAATCTCCACCTGCTCGGCGTGTCCGCGTTGCCACACGAAGCAGATGCGCCATTGGTCATTGATTCGGACGCTGTGTTGCCCTTTGCGGTCTTTCTTCAGCGGTTCCAACTGGTTTGAAGGGGGCAGGCGCAAATCCTGAAGCGTAATGGCTGCATCGATCGCGTTGAGTTTCATGAAAGCTCTTTGCTGAATTTCATGCGGAAACTTGCGCGTGAATTGCCGATGAAAGATTCGCTCGGTCTCGCGACAACGAAACGATCTAATCACAACTCGATAGTAAACAGGGAGTTTACTATATCGTCAAGTCAGATAGGCGTGTCTCAGCACACAAGGCAAAACGTAAAAAGGCGGGCGCATTAGCCCCTCAAAATAACTTCCTGTTTTCTTGGCTTGAACGAACGAAGCGGTAGGCACTGAGGTAGGGATAAGGATCTTTACTTAATCATGGCATACCTATTGGATCAGTCAATGGCGAGTTATCCACAGCTAGTCTTGCCCAAACAGTTACCCAAAAAGTCAATACCTTATCTCGCCGATATGAAACGCTACAGCGCCATGTCGGTTGACCTAGAAGTGAATGGGGAATAGGCATTAAGACCATAAGAGGTAGAGGGAAAGCCTCGTTTGTACATCCTATAGTGTCAAGCGAGTTCTGGGTTGTAAGTACGCTGCAATTTTTGATGCGAATTGCAGTTGACTTTGATAACAGATTGGCCCTTAATAATCCCACTCCTTGTTGTTCCTCCTGATGAACATAATTAAGGTTAGTTCCATCGTGTGAGTGAGCGTTGCCTAGGAGGAGACGTATGATGACACCCGACCCGAAAGGGAACGTACCTGAAAAGCACTTTCCTAAGTGGCTCCAGACCGAATCACATATTGCCGAACTTAAGATATGGATTGGCTTTATTAAATTCGTGCTGGCCTTGGGAACGATTGCCGGACTGACTATCTACGTTGGCAATAGGTTTCCCGAGGCACTCAGATATCTGCCTTCAGTTGTAGCCGGCATTTGCTCTCTAGCGGGGATTGCGATTGGCATTGACAGATATAGGAACCACAGACGTGATGATGACTAGTCCACCGTGTCAGGGACTCTTGACCCCTTTTGTGGTCCAGGAACTTTCCTATTTGAGAATGTACGTGGCAGTTATCCGCAGTCGATAGTAGAATCGGGTGCCAAAATGGCTATCAAACCTGACCCAATCATTCTAAAGAAATTAGCTCTTGTTAAACAGATATATCAAAGAGCGCTTGTAAGCTCTACGTCACGACAGAATGAAGTCGGCAGAATCCTTTCGGTCATTGAGTTTGACCTCGCAGTCGAGACCGTACTTAAGGCGATTATTGACGCATTAGATCCTCGTAGCAGCCCAAAAGATGAAAAATCTTTTCCGCAATATGTAGACAAGGCAGAACAACTTTTGAGTAATGAAAAGCTCAGTCTTCCTGACAAACGAAACATCAAGTATGTTCATGACATACGAAACTACGCCCAACATAGAGGACAGTCTCCGAGTGAGTCGGATGTAAATGATTGTCGGACTTATGTGAGAGACTTTCTTCACAACACAACGCAAGAAGTATGGGGACTTCCATTTGAAAAGATAAGCCTTGCGGACCTCATTCAGAACGCGATGATTAAAGGATTTCTCGCTCAAGCCGAAACGTTGCTTGCCGAATCTAGCTATAAGGAAGCTGCGCTAGCGGCGGTTATGGGAATGACTCGGGCAACAGATCTAGTCAAGAGAGCAATTCTGGGACGTGTGCACCGGCCAGAAAAGCAAGTCATAGTCTCACAAGGCAGGCACCAAAAACCAAGCAAGGAGATATATCAAACTATTGAAGAGACTCGCGAGGCTCTGACCTATGTAGCACTGGGTTTTGGATTACGTTGCATTCATGCGCTATGAAAAGCTACTAAGAAAGTTCAACATTACCGTTAATGTCTATGACGACGGGCTCTCACGCCACTACGCTCCAGGGTTAGATGAAATCACCGGCGGCGAGACAGAAGCTCTAATCACCTATTGTATCGATACAATTGTGCAAATTGAGAACAAGGTTGGAAACCTCGATAGACCCTTTAACTGACTCTGCTCGCTACTGAGGCGACCATATGCGCCACTTTAAGAGAGCGATTTCAGGTATTGATGAAAAAAGCTCCTGTCTTGAATTTCAATAGGCGACAAGGTACACTCGATGCCGGAGGAGCAATCTCAATGGATCTTCGAGAACATGCAAAATTCATTAACGGTCATGTCCCAAACGGCAGAGTATTTTGTAGCGACTGTGGAGATCAAATAGTTCTTAGTCAGGATTCGTGGGCAATGCTTTGTACAACCTGTGAGAAGAACGGTTATGCAGAGCCAGAGCTTGATGCAAATGATAGATTACTCACCATTTCTGATGCAGGAGGGAAAAGATTTTACGCCACGATTCACCCTTTTGTCGTCAGCTAACCACTCGGCTTCTGTGCGGACTCAAAGGTCGGCGGTATTCATAGTCTACGAATGTTGTTCATCTCTCCAGAATTTTCTTACATACCACCTGACGTAGAAAATGAAGCCTATCGTCCCGCCAATAAATAGAATCCAATCAAGAAAGAATCTGAAACCGCTTTCACTTAGGCGAGTAAATAAAGAACCGTTATCAATGGCTAGGCTGTGGATATCTCTTAAGGTTATCTCTTACCCTTGTCGGCTTCTTTTCGGAGCGGCACACTCTAGCGACTTGATCTTCGTGCTTTTCGGTTTTTGATGACTTCCGTGTGCCGGCTCGGCTAAACTCTTCTGCTTATGGAAACGGGCGTTGGAGTAGTTGAAATCGTTGAGGGTGTAGTTGGATTGCTGCTGATCGCTGCGGTCATCCTCGGTGTGACCAGACGCTTGAAGCTTCCGTTCACTGTCGTTCTGGTTATTGTAGGCATCGCCTTGTCGGCTGCATCGTCCGGTTATCCGCGCGTTTTTCCTGCGCTTCACAACCTCGAGATTTCGTCGTCGCTGATCTTCTACGTCTTCCTTCCCACGCTCATTTTTGAAGCGGCGTTCAACCTCGACGCCCGGCAGTTGCGCGAGAATCTCGGATCAGTGCTCGTGCTCGCGATACCGGGACTGCTTGTGTCGACTTTCGTGATCGGCTCGATTGTGGCGATCGCAACGCCGATCCCGGTTACAGCAGCGCTGCTGCTGGGAGCCATCCTGAGCGCTACGGACCCGGTGGCCGTGACAGCAGTCTTCAAGCGGCTCGGCGCCCCTGAAAGGTTGAGAGTTCTTGTCGAAGGCGAGAGCCTGTTCAACGACGCCGCGTCCATCGTTCTCGCTCGCATTCTGCTCGGAGTGGTGCTAGCCGGAAGTGTTTCGGGTCAGTTGATCGCCAAAGGAGCAATCAGCTTTGTCGTTATGTTCGCCGGCGGCCTCGCGGTGGGTTGGGTGCTGGGTCTTCTGACCGGCTACGCGCTGGGAAGGGTCGAAGACCACTTCATAGAAATCACGCTTACGACGGTTCTCGCATACGCGTCGTACTTGTTTGCCGAAGAGGTGCTGCATGTCAGCGGCGTGATGGCGACGATCGCTGCTGGAATCACGATTGGCGGTTGGGGCCGCATGAAGATCTCGCATGCAGTGCGAGACTACCTCGAACGCTTTTGGGAGTACATCGCTTTCATTGCGAACGCCTTGATCTTTTTGATGGTGGGTTTGCGCGTGGACCTATCGAGCTTTCGGGGGACGTTGGGGTTGCTGTCTTGGGTTGTCGTGGCGATGCTCGTCTCACGCGCTGTTGTCATCTATGGACTGATGCCCCTGGTCGAGCGATTGCCCCGAGCCGAGCCGATCGATCGAGCTTATCAAGCAGTGATTTTCTGGGGAGGGCTTCGCGGAGCCATTGCGCTTGCGGTTGTATTGAGCTTGCCCGCTTTCGAGTATCGTGAGACTTTTGTCGCCCTCGTGATGGGCGCCGTCCTGTTCACACTGATAGTGAAAGGTTTGAGCATCGAGACTCTCGTGCGGCGGCTTGGTCTCGATCGCCCGCTGCTGGCCGATCGCCTGGCGAGACTTGAAAGCGATTTCGCGGCCAAGCATCGGGCTGTCGACCGATTGCCTGAATTACTCTCGGGCGGACTGTTTCCAGGGTCGGTCGCGATGCGTCTGCTGGCGCAGTATGAGCAGAAGATCGGCCGGATAAAGAACGAAATCGAGGAGTTGCACAGAACGGAGTTGGATGACGACGATCAGCTCCGGTCGCTCCTGTACTTGCGAGCGCTGGCCGAGGAGAAATCGCTGTACGTGGATATGCTCAACAAAGGTCAAATGAGCGAGCGTTCATTCAGGCAGCTTCTGCTCACGCTCCAGCGACAAATCGATGCCGTGCGCAATATGGGTGAATACCTCGAGCTCGACTCTCACAAATCCTCAATGCATAGAATCGAAGCCGCGGTTCTGCGCTTGATTGACAGAGTCGTTTTTCTTGCGCCTTTGGCGGAACGCTTGCGCTTCAGTCGCATTGCCGTGGACTACGAGATTGCGGGCGCGCGTTATCAGAGCAGCAGGCGCGTGCTCGACATATTGGACACGCTGGCTCGCGTGGAATCAACGCCGTGGTACATCGTAGACAAGCTCCGCCGCCAGTGTCAGAAAAACTACGAGACGTCGCAGCACGAGCTGGACCAGATAGCGGAGCAGTACCCGGAATTCATCAACGATATGCAAAGCCGGTTAGGGAGGCGCCTGCTTCTGGCCGAGGAGCTTGAATCGATCGCCCGTCAGGCGGAGCACGGCGCGCTTCCCTCCGGGGTGGCGGAAGGCATGGAAAGGGAAATCGCGGATGAGCTTCGCGCGTTGAAGGGACATGACATCGCCAAGCTCAAACTCGAGCCCATCGAGTTGCTCAGGACGATGCCTTTCTTTCAAGACATCTCGCTGGAGGATATGGCGAACATCGCCGTCCGGATGAGCATGCACAATGTCTCTGAAGGCGAGGTGATCACCCGGCAGGGTGAGCCGGGCGACCATATGTATTTCATCAGTCACGGCGTGGTCCGCGTTTCTCGAGAAGACCACGGCAGCTCGCGTGACCTTGCGACGCTGATGGCAGGAGACTTCTTCGGAGAGACCGCGCTTCTCAGCGGCGAACCGCGTAACGCGACGGTGACAGCCGTCACCGATTGCACGTTCTACAAGCTGCATCGCGATGATCTCGAGGTCGCGATGGCTACCCAACCCGCCATCCGTAAAGCATTGGAAGAAGAGAGTCGAAAGCGCACTGAGATGCATTTCGCGGGGTAATTCAACGCCCGCCGCCCCTCCTCGCGAGCACGCGGGACGCGTGCGCTCCCAGGCTTACGAACTTTTTATAAACCTTTAACCCTAAACTTACGCGCGCGGTGTTAGCCTCAAATCGTCACCGGCGTCTAGCCGGCGATAGCGCTTGTCTGGAAGAAAGCGCGGAGGAGTAACACCATGAACAACCAGATGATCGGAATCACAGGCGTGTTTGCTTTGACGTTCCTCTTGCTCGTGCTTCGCCATTGTTTCCTCTCGCTCGGCCGGACCAACAGGAGTCGTTACGTCAATCCCACGACGCCACGCCGAGATCACGAGTCGAAAACAGAGTCAGCCGACGATGACGCCTGGCTTCTATGGAGTCCGGAACGCGACGAGCGCGCTAGTCCGTCGAAGCCTGGCTTCCCCGGCCACCACGAAACAAGGGGCTCCTGGCTACGTTCGTAAGAGTCGTTAGAGCCGATGGTACGTTTCACAGGAGGTGAAACACGATGACCTGGTCAGAATCAAAAGAGCTGTTGAGGACGCCGGCATTGCTGACGAGGACGAAGTCTCAGTCATTCAATGTCAGGCGCATGACGGAAACAAAACTCTTCACAAGATGAAACTCGGAAAGTTCTTAAAGCTCTCCGAAAACTTTTCGGAAAGCGCGCGAGAAGGTGCGAGTGGATGCACTTGCTGACTTCGAAGGGGGAATTGCTAATACATGAAAGCCACACGCACTAAATTCATCATAGCTGCAGTCATCAGCGTTACGTTTCTTTCAGCCGGGGCCCTAGCTCAACAATCGAGCGAGATTCGGCCGAAATCAGCCAGCACGGCAGTTGTATCCAACGTTGTCGCGCCGCCCGCGGCGAGCGCGTCTTCTGAATCGACCGAACGCGAACGGGTGCTGATCGACCGAATTGAGAAGCTGGAGCGCCGTTTGGCCGAGCTGGAATCTCGAGGCGAATCCAAAGGCATTCGCGAGCCATTGCAGCCGGCCTCCACGAGCGGGCTGCCCGGTCTGCCTGTCGAAGGAGTTGCAAAGAGCCAGCCGGATAAAACGGCTTCGGAGCCCCAGCAGATCAGCAAAGAAGATCGCGGCGTACTCGACTTCCTGCGCGACACGACCATCAACGTCTCGCTTGATGGATACTACGGCTACAACTTCAACAAGCCTGTCGGGCGAATCAATCTGCTTCGCGCGTACGACGTGATGAGCAACAGCTTCAGCTTGAATCAAGCGTCGGTGGTGATCGAGCGCGCGCCCAATGTTGAAGCCGGCCGGCGCTTCGGAGCGCGTCTCGACTTAATGTACGGCCAGGCTACTGAAACGGTGCAGGGCAACGCGGCGAACGAGCCTCGTCCCCAGGCATATCGCCCCGTATGGCAGGCCTTTGGAACCTATGTCGCCCCCATCGGGAAAGGGCTCACACTTGATTTCGGCAAGTTCGCAAGCAGCCTCGGCTACGAGACGAACTACAACAAGGATGACTACAACTATTCGCGGTCATACTATTTCAACTTTCTGCCTTTCTACCATTTAGGCCTCCGTGCGAAGTATCCGGTCAATGACAAGGTCACCGTGATGTACCACTTGATGAACGGCAGTCAACAATCGGAGGACTTCAACGGATTCAAGTCACAGCACTTCGCGTTGATCTTGACGCCGATCAAGCAACTAACGTGGCAGGTGAACTACTACGTCGGTCAGGAGCAGCGCGATCTGGCGCCGGAACTGAACCCCGGCATTCCGAGCTTGCCGACACAGCCGGGACTCTCAACGAATGTGATTCGTCCCGTCCCGAACGGCCGGCTGCACATCTTCGATACCTACGCGACCTGGAACGTGACCGACAAGCTGATCCTGGCTGCCGAAGGCGACTATGTTGTAAGTCGCGTGCAAGACGTCTCCGCCCCGACGCATATCGCGGGGGGAGTTGCTTATGCGCGATATCAGTTCACACCGAAGTTCGCACTCGCGGGTCGCGCCGAGTATCTATCGGACCGCGGAGGTCTCTTCAGCGGCGTGACGCAGGCTTTGAAGGAAGCGACATTCACCAGCGAATTCAAGCTTGCCGACGGCTTCTTGCTGCGCGCTGAGTGGCGCAGCGATTTTTCAAACCAGCCCTTCTTCCTGAGCGATACACCGGGGATTCTCAAGCGGCGCCAGAATACGGCGACATTGGGAATGATCTGGTGGTTTGGCCAGAAGCAAGGCTCGTGGTAAAGGAGTCGGAAGTGATCGATCTTTATGCACGTGAATACGCGCGTCTCGAATGTGAGCGCGCTCAATTGAACTTCGGGCAACCGAACGAGGATGAGGCGCTCAGACGAATGAAGAGTCTTCAGAGGAAACTGCGAACGCGAGGGTTTGAGCGATTCGTCACTGAGCAACACGGCGCTCCTGCGGTGAAACGTGGAGTCACGGCTGTCCGCCTGGGTCTGCTAACACCTAAGGGAATCGACATCGCCAAGCGTTTCTTTTCATCCATTCTTGCATGGCTTGTTGCGTTCCGCGGCCCCAGAGGCGCGGAAGGAAAAGAAAAGAATGCGATGAGGTTCAAGTAAATTCGCGGGAGAGGAGTTATGGACCAGCTCGAGGCATTTGGCTTGTTTGCGGTTGCGGCGATGGTAGTTTGCTACGCGCTCGAGGATCGCAGCCCCCGGTTCGTCCTGGCATTTGCTGCGTCGTGCGTGCTGGCCTCGGTCTACGGCTTCCTTCAGGGAGCCTGGCCGTTCGGTCTTGTGGAGGCAATCTGGTCTCTGCTGGCGTTGCGGCGGTGGCGGCTAGCCGAGCGTGTTCACTACGGGGCGCGTATTTCGAGGCGGATCTCATGGTAGAGTTCACTGATCGCGACGGCGGACGCGCGCCGTCGATGTTGAAAAAAGCCGCGTAGTTCGGATGAGCTCGCCAGGCGGGCTCGAAGGCTTATGAACCTTTCATCTTGCCTTTATCCCGATCTTACGCGGGTGGAGTTAGAGTTTATGAGGACAACAAACTGAACCCGGAGGGCAAGTGAAATGCTAGACGTGATTTTCATAGCGTTGGTTCTCGTTTTCTTCGGCATCGCATTTTGGTACGTGCGCTTCTGTGAGCGCGTGTAATGGAGGAAACGTGAGCTCGGAAGATCTAAGGAACTTGATCGCGATTGTAGTGATGATACTTCTTTACGGTGCGCTCGTCTTTTCGAAGGTGCGAAAAGCGGGCAGAGGGACAAAGAAATGAATGCGGAATACATAGCCGGCGGGATCATTGCTCTGCTGCTGCTGTTTTATCTGATGTACGCGCTGCTAAAACCGGAGAAGTTTTAACGAATATAGGACCTATTCGACCTACAGGACCTATATTCACTTCTTCCAGGGCAGAGGTGGGGAAACAAGATGACATTCAACGGATTCTTACAACTCGCGGTTTACTTTCTGGTGCTGCTCGCTCTTACGAAACCGCTCGGAGTCTATATGACCAGGGTCTTCTCCGGCGAGAAGACGTTCATGAGCCGAGTGCTCGGGCCGGTCGAGCGGCTGATTTATCGGCTGTGCCGCGTCGATGCTTCGAGCGAGCAACACTGGACTACTTACACGGCGGCGATGCTGATGTTCAGCGTTGCGGGGCTGCTCGTCCTCTACGCGCTTCAACGGCTTCAGTATTATCTGCCGCTCAACCCGCAGCAGTTTCCCGGTGTTGCTCCCGACCTCGCCTTCAATACGGCTGCGAGCTTTACCACCAACACGAACTGGCAAGCTTACTCCGGCGAATCGACGATGAGCTACCTCGTGCAGATGGCCGGGCTGGCGTTCCACAACTTCGTGTCTGCGGCAACCGGCATCGCGCTGGCGATCGCGTTCATTCGCGGCATCGCGCGACGCGAGGCGAAGACGATCGGCAACTTCTGGGTTGACCTTACGCGGTGCTCGCTTTATGTGCTGTTGCCGCTGTGCATCATCGGAGCATTAGCGCTGGTGTCGCAAGGCGTCGTTCAGAACTTCAAGCCTTACACACAAGCCGCGCTGGTCGAACCGCAGCAGCTCACAAAGACCGACGCCGACACCGGAGAAGAAAAGACCGAGACGCAGACAGACCAGACGATCGCTCAGGGGCCGGTCGCCTCTCAGGAGATCATCAAGGAACTCGGCACCAACGGCGGCGGTTTCTTTAACGCAAATTCGGCGCATCCATTTGAGAGCCCAACCCCGCTGACAAACTTTCTCGAGATGCTCGCGATCTTCGCACTCGGGTCGGGGCTCACATACACGCTTGGCCGGATGACCGGCAATCAACGGCATGGCTGGGCAGTATTCGCGGCGATGACGATTCTCTTTTTGGGCGGCTTTCTGGTTGCTTATTCCTTCGAGGCCCGAGGCAATCCGAACTTCGACCAGTACGGAGTGAAGCAAGCGGCCGTTGAAACAAGAGGCGCTGAGCAAGCGGGCGGCAACATGGAAGGCAAGGAAGTGCGCTTCGGCATTGCGAACTCCGCGCTGTTCGCCACGGTCACCACCGACGCTTCGTGTGGCGCGGTCAATTCGATGCACGACTCGTATACGCCGCTCGGCGGTATGATACCGCTGCTGAACATAATGCTGGGAGAGATCATCTTCGGCGGTGTCGGCGCAGGAATGTACGGCATGCTGGTCATGATCGTGTTGACGGTTTTCATCGCGGGCCTGATGGTCGGCCGCACCCCAGAGTATCTTGGCAAGAAGATAGAATCGAAAGACGTAAAGATGGCGATGCTCTACGTGCTGATCTTCGCGGTTTCGATTCTGTGTTACTCGGCGTGGGCGAGCATCGCGCCTTATGGCGCATCGAAAGTCAACAACGGCGGGCCGCATGGTCTGTCTGAGATCGTTTACGCTTACGTGTCGAGCACGGGTAACAACGGCTCGGCGTTCGCGGGCATCACGGTCAACACCTACTGGTACAACACGACTCTTGGGCTCGCGATGCTGATCGGGCGGTTCTTGATGATCATTCCAATGATGGGAATAGCCGGCAATCTGGCGATGAAGAAGATCGTGCCGCCCTCGGCGGGCACATTCCCGGTTTACACGCCACTGTTCGTGGTGTTGTTGATTGGAGTCATCCTGATCGTCGGAGCGCTGACCTTTTTCCC
>JBGQGO010000094.1:0-13413 GCA_041497455.1 Blastocatellia bacterium
CCGTCTTCGCGCATCTTCGCGGCAGACTTCTCGACGCCGATCACGTCCCACAGTTCGAACGTGCCGAACTCCTGGTTGAAGCCCCACTTCACCGCGTTGTCGATGTTCACAATGTCATCCGCGATTTCGGGAATTCGATTCGCCGTGTAGATGAGATTCGCGCTGATAGTCTTCCACAGGAACTCGCCGACGCGATCCTTGCCATAGACGAGAGCACGGATTCGTTCTGCCGTGTCCTCAAACCCCTTCGCTGCATCGAGTGATGGGAAGCGCACTTTCTGAGCCGGCTTGTACTCCATCGTCTTGTAGTCGAGGACCTGGTACTCGGTCTTGCCGCCTTCGCCTTTCTGTTTCTTGTAGAAGCCCTGACCCGCTTTGTTACCGGTCCAGCCGCGCTTGACCATGTCGCGCATGAAGTCAGGCGGAACGAGCACGTCGCGGCGCTCATCATTCGGCACTGCAGGATAGAGGTTCTCGGCGACATAAAGCGCGGTATCCAGGCCGACGATGTCAGTCGTCCTGAACGACGCCGACTTCGGCCGCCCGATGATCGGACCGGTCATCGCGTCAACCTCTTCAACGGAGTAACCGCCCTCGACCATCACCCGAACCGCGTTGAGCGAGCTAAAGGTAGCTATGCGATTCGCAATGAAGTTCGGCGTGTCCTTGGCGAAGACGATCCCCTTCCCGAGCCTTCGATCACAGAAGTTCGCGACAAAGCTGACGACTTCAGGGAGAGTGTCCGCGGTGGGGATTACTTCGAGGAGTTTCAGGTAGCGAGGCGGGTTGAAGAAATGAGTACCAAGAAAATGCTTGCGAAACCCGTCGGACATCCCCTCGGCCATCGCTTTAATCGGGATGCCGGAAGTGTTGGAGCTAATGATCGTCTCGGGTTTACGAAATGCTTCAACTCGCGCAAACAAATCGCGCTTGATATCGAGCTTCTCCACGACCGCTT
This sequence comes from Blastocatellia bacterium, assembly GCA_041497455.1. Classification (GTDB taxonomy): domain Bacteria; phylum Acidobacteriota; class Blastocatellia; order UBA7656; family UBA7656; genus Onstottus_A. The sequence goes on from JBGQGO010000094.1 coordinate 959, forward strand.
CGATGACCCAATCGACCCCAGACACCTTCTCGAGATCATCGTCAAAGTTCCCGGTCGTTATCAGGCCGGCGAGCTTCGGTGAAAAGAATGCAGCGGGCTTGATCTTCTTCGCGGCTTCGAGCCCGGCGTTGACGATTCGATTCCTTACCTGCTTGCTGTCAAGCGTAAGGCCACGCGCTTCTTCCTGCTTTGTCAGTTCCTTCGGAGCGATGTCCAACAACAGGACCTCCAGCCCCGCGTTCGCGCAGTGAGCGGCGATCTGTGCACCCATCGTGCCCGATCCGAGCACTGCGACCTTGTTGATCTTATAGCTCACGATCCGTCTCCTTATGATTGCCTTTCAAAGCAACTATTCATGTTCAAACCACCATCACGCTCGGAGTCTCTTCTTTGTAAAGCCGGTCGATCACATCCGCGTATTTCCTCTCGATCACACTCCGGCGAGGCTTAAGCGTCGGCGTCAACTCGCCGGACTCAGTCGTGAACTCCTGCTCGAGCAGCGCCACCTTCTTCACTCTCTCAAACCTGGCTAGCTCCATCGTGTACTTGTCGACCTGTCGCTGTATCAGATCGACTATCCGAGGATTGGCTAGAAGCTCGCGCTCGTTCTGATAATGAACCCCCTTCATCTCGGCGTATGCGCGCAGCAATTCCATAGTGGGAACGATCAGCGCCGAAGCGAACTTGCGCGCGTTCCCGACGACAACCACTTGGGAAACGAAGCGGCTCGACTTGATCAAACTCTCCAGCCGCTGCGGCGCGATGTATTTTCCACCACTCGTCTTGATCAGGTCTTTCTTGCGATCGGTGATGACAAGAAAACCGTCTGCGTCGAGGTGTCCGATGTCGCCGGTGCGAAACCATCCGTCGGAGGTGAACGCTTCTTCGTTATCGGCGGGGCGGTTGTAATAGCCCTTCATCACCGTGTCGCCTTTGACCAGTATCTCCCCGTCCTCGGCGATGAGAACGCTGACGCCATCGATAACTGGCCCGACTGTGCCGATTCGATTGCGCGTTTCCGTGTTGCACGAGACCGAAGGCGAAGTCTCTGTCAACCCGTAGCCTTGCAGGATCGGCAGACCCGCCGCGAGAAACAAGTAACCGATCTCGGGCGCGAGCGGCGCGCCACCTGAAATGAATATTCTTATGTTGCCGCCTACAGCTTCACGCCACTTTTTGAAGACAAGCGTATCCGCGAGCCTGTGCTGCAGACCGAGCAGAAGCCCGATGCGTTCGCCCCGATCTTTTCTCTCAGCCCATCGTCTCCCGACGGCGAGCGCCCACAGGAAAATTTGCCGCTTGGGAAATCCTGCCGATAGGCCGCGTTCGACTATCTTCGCGTAGATCTTCTCGAACATTCGAGGCACGCTGGTCATCGCAGTCGGATGGACTTCGATGAGGTTTTTCGCAACTGTCTCGATGCTCTCCGCGTAGGCGACCGTCGCGCCGATCTGCGCATACAGGTACCAGACCGCGCGCTCGAATATGTGCGAGAACGGCAGGTAGGTGAGTGCAAGCTCGCGCCGCGGCCCCAGTTCAAGCCATCGAACGCTGTTCAACACGTTCGCCATCAGGTTCTTGTGCGTCAGCATCACGCCTTTTGGATCGCCGGTGGAACCAGATGTGTAGAGGATAGTGGCGAGGTCCTCGGCAGTCGCAGCTCGCCACAGGCTCTCGTAGAGACCGGGCTGCTCGCCGTAGAGAGCGCGGCCCTTGTCGACCAGATCTTCAACGCCGACAACAGGGCTCGATATCTCATCAAGCGAAATGACGAACTCGAGCGCGGGTAATCGAGACTTGATGGCGAGCGCGTCCTCAGCGAACGCAGGCGACACGAAAATGGCTCTGGCAGCCGAATCCGCCAGAATGTACTCGACCTGAGAGCGCGCCTGTGTAGCGTAGATCGGAACATCGACAGCGCCGATAGCCAGCGCTGCCAGGTCCGCGAGGTTCCACTCCGGGCGGTTCTCAGACCAGATCGCGACTCGATCTCCGCCTCTGATGCCGAGCGAGTGCAGCCCCAGCGCCAGTTCCCTTACTCGCCGCGCGACTTCGCCAAACGTGAGCGAGCGCCAGTCGCCGTCAACCTTGAAGCGAAGGAACTCCGACTCGCGATACTGATCTACCGCTGAGTTGAATAGCTCGTTTAGTGTTTTGAGCTCTGACATCTCTCCTGTTGACTAGCTCGTCTTGCGCGGCCGCTTGCTCGATTGCGTGTGTGCGATGCCGTTCAGGAAAACATCGAGTACCGGCTCTGCCGTCGAGACCAGGCTGTAACGCTTGTGGCTCAGCACCCAGTTGGTAGCCATCTCATCCAGCGCACCGAACAGAACCTTCGCGACGATCTTTGTCTTTAGTCCCGAACGAAACACGCCGCGCCGTTGGCCTTCCTCGATGACCTCTTGTATGAGCTCGAGGTATTCCGTGACCTTGGTGGCCGAGAATTGCTCCATGAATTTTGTGGAGGAGCGCAGCTCGACTTGAAACACTATGGCAAGGTTTCGATCGCGGCCGAGCCCTTCGAGGTGTGCGTGAACAATTCGCCTCAGCTTCTCGATTGGATCGTGTATCTCGGCGAGGTTTGCTCTTCCGGCGGCGAGCGCGTCGTCCATGTAGTGGTTGAAGATCGAAGCGAGAATGTCGTCCTTGTTTTTGAAGTAGAGATAAACGGTGCCGTCGGCGACTCCGGCCTCGCGCGCGACATCGGCGACTTTGGAGTTAAAGAAGCCGCTCCCGGCGAATACCTTTATGGCTGCGCGCAGAATCGCGTCGTACTTGCCGTTAGACTTCCGTTGTGTCGGAGATGCGCGTCTGACAGATGCCATTCGAGTGACCTCGAAAAAAAACTGAATGATTGTTCATTCATCTTTTACGCCAGAACGATGGACCAGTGCAAGCAAAAAACTCAGTGCGAGAAAAAAAGTTCGGCCACTGGGGCGCGAGCGCGCCAGCTCATAGGGCTCACTGGTAGCCTCCGTGAGCTTGGTGTCCTGTGCGGCACATCCATCAATCACTCACGAAAGGCAGTTTTTGATTCCCTCCATGCTTTTGCTATTATCAACCCGAAATGGAAGAGCTGGAGAAAGAGGTCAAGAAGCAGCTCAGGAAACACTTGAGGGGCGTCGGCGGGCCGACTATTGAGAATCTTGTTAAGCGGCTTGCTGGATTGCCCTATGAAAGAGTGCTGCTCACTACCGACATAGGCGTGATGCTGGCTGCCACTAATCTCCGGGCTGGCGTCGAGATGCTCAAAGCTGCGCCTGAAGTGTCGCGGTTGATCGACGCCAGCGACATCCGTGTGTGGGGCGAGGCGGGCAAGCGGCTTTCCGCAACCAGCGCCGATACTGCGGTCGGCTTCTTTCAATCGAGCGCCGCCATACTTGGATCGATCCCAGAAGATATGCGCTCGCCGGTTCTCCGCCTCGTCAACAAGCAAGCCGCCCTTTCAGCTAACACTGCAATCGAATGCTTCAGGTCAGCACCGAGCGTTATCAGTACCATCAAAGATCAGGAGGACGCCGCGCAGATTCTTACCATTTGCCTCGAGCTGGCACGCCATTCCGTTAAACACAGCAACGACCTCTTCCTCGCGGCGCCTCAAGTGATTTCTCAGATCGAATCTCACGGCGACGAGCAAAGCGGCAAGTTGATCAAGCGCGCGCTTACACTCACGTCATCCTTCGCGTTCAGGTCAGGCGGGACGGCCGCCGAGTTTTTCAGCGAGCTTCCATCGGTCATCATCGGCGCCGAGCACGCATCAGTCGAAAGGCTCTTCGATATTACGGAGTCCTATCTGGACCGGTCCGGAGGAGTCGCGCTGCAATATTTCAAGGCTGCAAGCCGCGTCCTGACCATCGCTGGCAAAGACTCTTTCGAAAGATGGACCGCGCTGGCGAAGCGGGTCGCCCTCCAGGGAAACGCCGCAAGCTATCATTTCATGAAACAAAGCCCGCATATCGTGGCCGATCTCGCGGCTCGCGTGGGTGCGCAACGCCGCGCGCAGGTCGTCTCCGCAGTCCTCGAGATCGTAGAAGAAATCGCGGAACGCAGCACGATCGCCGCAGTAGAGTGCTTCAAAGCCAGTCCGCTTGCTCTGCGCGCCGCGTCACTCGGACAGTTTCGAGACTGGGCGCGGCGGGGCCTGGAAAAAACCTCTGAGAACTCGCGCCGCGTTCAGGCCTATTACTCGCTCGAATCAAAAGCGAGCCAGGAGGCGCTGTTCAAGATCGAAGGGGGGCTTACGCTTGATTCAGTCGCCCATACCTTGAGACTTTACGTTGAAGGTTTAACTGGACGTTCGCTGCACATCGCTTCGCTGGCCTCCATTCCAGACGAAGCCAAGATCGGCGATGGCACGACCATCTATCTGCCCTCAGTCGTCGCGGAGTTTGAAGACGAGCGTGAGAACTTTCGGCTGTTTAAAGTACTCGCGGCGCACGGGGCTGGTCAGATCGAGTTTCTCACATTCGTTCACGGTGCGCCCGAGACTCTCGCAGCGATGGATGAGATACGCGCGGCGTTTCAGCGGCGGCGGGGCGAAGCCAGGAGCAAACACGCGAATACTGCCGGGAGCGATGCGGAGGGCGCCGACTTCCTTCGCGTGCTCGGTGAATTCCCTAACCCAGATCTCGCTACGCGGCTGTTCACCACAATCGAGAACGGCCGGATCGACTTCTTGCTTCGCACGGTTTACCGCGGCATAAGGCGCGACCTTGATTTTGTGCGCGGCCGTCTGATCGAACGCAGACCCAAAGTCGAAGACATTCCGGCCGAGCTTCTACCGTTCGAGTTGCTCTTTCAACTTGCGATCTGCGGAGGCGCGACTCCGGAGGCGCGCCGTTCTTATCCGACGGTCGTTCGCGAGCTCGACCGTATTCTCGCAAGCTACGTCTTCCGCGAAGACGCCACGGTCGCCGATTCACTGATAGCCACACGTCACATCTACGAGTTCTTCGTCGAGCAGCCGAGTCAGTCTGATGCTCAAAGCGACGAAACCGGCGAGAGCGGTCAGGGAGGCGATACCAGCGACGATCCATCGCACGCAGATACTGATGCTGAACAAAGCGGCCGGCGTCAGCAGATCGAAGTTCGGGATGATCCATTCAGCTTGTGGAACAGCGGGCAGCAGCAGGAGATCAACCCGGACCAGGACCTATTCAATCGCCTGCACGGACCGGAGAGCCCGGAGCAGGACCTCGAAAAGGGCGACCGGGCCTTCTACTACGACGAGTGGGACCGGGAGCTTGCCGACTACCGCACTCGCTGGTGCCGGATCATCGAGCGCGGTGGGGCTCGCGGGTCGCGCAGCTTTGTCGAACTTGTTCGCAGCCGCTACGCCGGCGTGATCTCATCGATCCGGTATCAGTTTCAATTGATGCGACCGGAGAACCTCAGACGAATTCGCGGGGAGATCGATGGTGAAGACTACGATCTACAGGCAGTGATCGACTACGCGCTCGACAAGCGCAGCACGGGTCTGATCGACGATCGCCTTTACACCCGGAAGCTCAGGCGCGAACGCGACGTCGCTGTGTCGTTCCTGCTGGATATGTCCAGCTCGACGGCGCGAACAATCAGCCGCTACCCGAATCATCCTTACACGCAGCCGGGGCAGCGGATAATTGACATCGAGAAGGAAGGGCTGGTGTTGATGAGCGAAGCGTTGGAAGCGGTCGGCGACGCTTACTCGATGCAAGGCTTCACAAGCGAAGGACGGCGCAACGTGAAGTTCTACCTGATCAAGGATTTCTCTGAAAGCTACTCGGCCGAGGTCGAGCGGCGTATCGGCGGGATCTCCTATCAGAACAACACGCGGCTGGGAGCCGCAATCCGTCACGCTACAACGAGGCTGGCGCGGCAAGACGCTCGCACCAAGCTGATGATAGTGCTGTCAGATGGACGGCCCTACGATCACGACTACGGCGACAGCCGATATGCTCGCGAGGATACGAGAATGGCATTGAGGCAAGCTCGCGTCGAAGGCATAACGCCGTTTTGTATTACAATCGATCGCGAGTCCGAGGATCAGTTGCGGGATATGTACGGCGAGGTGGGATACACGATCATCGACGACGTACTGAGCCTGCCCGAGAGACTGCCAGGAATCTACAGCAGGCTGACAACCTGATTGAATATCAACATCTGGCATACCAAAAGAGGGCTACTCATATCTGAGCGCTTCGATGGGATCGAGGCGTGCCGCCTTTCTTGCCGGCCACACTCCGAAGATCAATCCGATCGCGGCCGAGACCACCAATCCCGCGACCACCGCCCAAATCGGAATCGACGCGGGGAGCGAGGGGAAAATAAGAATGATTATCTGACTCACTGCTACTGCAAGGATCACTCCCAACACTCCGCCTAAGAACGTTAAGGTCATCGCCTCGAACAGGAACTGATTGGTGATGTCGCGGCGGCGAGCGCCGATTGCTTTGCGCACACCGATCTCTGCAGTGCGCTCGGTGACGCTGACCAGCATGATGTTCATCACCCCGATGCCGCCCACGAGCAGACCTACGCTCGAAAGCGCGATGGCGACGAGCCCGACCATTGCCGTAATGCTATCGAACTGCTCGATGAATCTGTCCGCGGTTTGAAGATCAAAGTTGTTCTTGTCCTCGTATTTTACTCCCCGCTGCCGGCGAAGGATGTCCTCGACTTGATCGAGCGCCTGCTTAAGCTGCCCTGAATGCGCGCGGACTATCAGCATCATCCATTCGCTTCGAGGCGAAACCTTTCGCAAACTGCGAAAAGGAATCAGCACAGCATTGTCGCTCTCGTTCTCACCTAGCAGAGTGCCTTTTCTCTTTTCGAGCACCCCGATGATCTCATAGGGTTTTCCTCCCATCATCACTTCTTTGCCGACCGCTTGCGCGCCGCCCGGAAACAAGGCTTCGGCGGCTCCGTTTCCGACAACCATTACTTCGCGCCTGTGCTGATCGTCCAACTCGGAGATGAACCTGCCTTCGGCCATCGACTCATTTGTGATCGCGGCGTAGTTGGCGGATACGCCTTCGAGGTTGCCCTGCTTATACGTCTGCCCGCCGTAGGTGAGGGTCTTATCAAAATTCCATTCAATGAATCCGTCGTTTGCGACGTCCTCAACGGCAGGCGCAAGCTGCTTGATCGCTTCGCCGTCCTCGGGACGCAGCGGCTTTCGAGTTCGTTCGGAGCGATCATGGGCTCCAAGCGTTATGCCGGTTGAAAGGTGAAAAGCGTAGATGTTGTTGGTGCCGTATTCTTCAACAAACTGGATGATATTCGTGCGAAGCCCCGTCAGGATCGATGCAATGGCAATGACCGTTGTCACTCCGATGACGATCCCGAGCACCGTAAGAAAGCTGCGAAACTTGTGCGCGCGAACGTTGTCCAACGCCATCACAAATGTTTCACTTCGAACTAACGATCTCAGCTTCACGCGCTTTTACCTTTCAGTTCTTGGATAGTGCAATAATCGGATCCAATCGAGCCGCTTTCATCGCGGGATAGATCCCAAAGAGCATTCCGATAATGCTCGAGACCGCAATCGAAAGCACTACGTACGTGATCGTGATGCTCATCGGGACAGGCGTCGTCGCGCTGATCAACCACGACACTCCGGCGGCCAGCAGCAATCCCAGAACCCCGCCCAAAGCGCACAGCACGGATGACTCGATCAAAAACTGAACCAGAATGTGTTTGCGTTTTGCGCCCACCGCCTTGCGCAATCCGATCTCGAAGGTCCGCTCCGTCACGCTGACCAGCATTATGTTCATCACCACGATTCCTCCCACAAGGAGCGAGATGAAGGTGATCGGGATGACCGCGACCGCGATAGCCCCGGTCAATTGATCGACCTGGTTGTTTACTTGTTCGACGTTCATCAGTCCGAAGTCGTCGTCTGCATCGCCCTTCAGCTTGTGGCGATTGCGCATCGCTATGCGCGCCTGCTCGATGGTGGGATCAAGCGTTTCGCGGTTGTGCGACTTTCCGTGAAGGGTCAAGCTCTGACGCCGGCCGAACATCCGCCCGAAGGTCGTCAGAGGGATGTAGGCGTTGTTGTCCAGCGACTGGCCGAACATCGAGCCGCGCTTCTCTTCAACGCCGACTATGGTCATCGGCAGCTCTCTGATCTTAATCGTCCGGCCGATCGGATCGAGCCCCGCGAAGAACTTATCTCTCACGTCCATTCCGATCACGCAGACCATTGCTGCGTGCTCGACCTCGTGGGGCAGCAGAAAGCGCCCTTCGACGATCGTCTTGTCCCCTATCTCGGCGTAGTTGGCGGTGACCCCCGCGATCTGGGTGCCGAACAACTCCTGTCCTTCATGCTTGAGGTCGGTGCGGGCATCAGCTTCGGCTCCGACTTCTTTGCAAGAGGTGCACTTGTTAAGCAGCCAATCGAGATCGTCCCAGTCCAGCCGCTTGTTGCGTTTCATCATCTTCTCCCAATCTTCCTGAGTCATGTTCCCAACGTGGGCTATTCGCGCGATCATGAAGTGGTTTGCTCCAAGGAGCTTTGAGACCTTTTCGACGACGTATGCGTTAAGCCCGTCGATCGAGGCGCCGACCACTACCACCGATGCAACCCCGATAATGATCCCAATCAGCGTTAGAAATGCACGGAGCTTGTGCGAGAAGATAGACTGCAGAGCAATCTTGGCGGCATCCAAATAGAAGGAGAATACGGTTCGCATAGGACTTAGAGCTGTTCCGACTTCTCGAATCACCTCGCTGTACGACTAACGCTATACAGCGTTTGCCACTAATAACGCAAGCGGTCAAGTACCCTGAATCGCGAAACGAGACTTGCCTCGGAAGACAAACGCCACAAAGCCCCCTTTCCTTAACAGACCTCAACCATAACCTTAGAAGAGGCCACCGAATGAACCGGTCTTGATCTGGACAGGATATTGACGTATTCTCGACGACTTCTCCGTCGGTTTGCTTTTGTTTACCAATCTATCGATTGACGGGGGTGCTCGCTATATCTTGTGGCCGGCGCCTTTTCTTGAGCGCTATTACAACATCTTGAGGCCCGTTTCCAAAGGACCACTAGTTGCACAAAACCTATGCAAAATGAAAAAAACTTGGACGGCTTCAATCTTGACAGCCCCCCCGCCTCTTATGCACAATTGGCCACCCTTGCGTTTTTTCTCGGGACTATAACCGATTGAACCCTTGACGAAGGTGCGGGCTCGGTCCTGCGCGGCTGGAAAAGGCCTACAAAGACGGAGGTTCCTATGTTCTCAGATGAGAGTGAAGCGATCAGATCCGACCTCATTACTTTTGCCGACCTCGAAAGAGCACACGGCGCCAAAATCAAAGTGATCGGCGTGGGAGGTGCGGGAGGCAACGCCGTCAACCGCCTGATCGAAGACGGCCTGGAAGGGGTCGAGTTCCTGGTGGCGAACACCGACCTCCAGGCGCTAAAAGACTCGCAGGCTTCAGTCAAAATCCAACTCGGCGTAGAAATTGCGCGCGGGCTTGGCGCAGGGGGAGATCCCGAGATCGGGAAGCGAGCGGCGCTCGAGGATACCGACAAGCTGGTAGACGCGCTTGACGGCTCGGACATGGTTTTTGTCACGGCGGGCCTCGGCGGTGGAACGGGCACGGGTGCCGCGCCGATCATCGGAAGCCTCGCGACGGAGATGGGCGCTCTGACAATCGCAGTCGTCACCAAGCCCTTCGGTTTCGAAGGACACCGCCGAGCGACTCAGGCCGAGCAGGGTCTCGAAGAGCTCCGAGGCTGCGTTGATAGCGTCATAACCATCCCCAACGAACGGCTGCTGAAATCCATCACAAAGGCTATTCCCTTCACCGATGCGTTTGGCCTTGCGGATGGAGTCTTGCGCCAGGCGGTTCGAGGCATTTCCGACATCGTCACTCTGCCAGGTCTGATCAACGTAGATTTCGCCGATGTCAGAGCCATAATGGAAGGCAAAGGCGTTGCGCTGATGGGGACCGGTCAGGCGTGCGGCGAGAACCGTGCGCTCGAAGCGGTGCAACGAGCCATATCGAGTCCGCTGCTCGAAGAGGCTTCGATCCAGGGCGCGAGAGCATTACTGGTTAATGTGACCGGCAGCCCGGACGTGACCCTATTCGAAATCAGCGAGGCGATGAATTTGATTCACGACTCCGCCGATCCCGAAGCGAACATCATTTTCGGCGCAGTTATTGATGAACGCCTCACTGGAGCCATAAAGATAACGGTGATCGCGACGAACTTTGTCGCTGCTGCTGCTTCGTCGGACTCGACTCACAACGCGGCGCTGCTGCGCGCGACCGGGACAACTGCCGCCAAGCCCGGTGCTGACAACCCTGAGGCTCAAATCGACTTTAGTAGGCCCGCATTCATGCGGAAGTCAGTGAATTAGTAACGATCTGTATAGTATGATCTGTCCGCGATAGTGGAGACATGTTGGGATCGAGGATCGATACGATGACTGTGAGAGGCAACCTGAGCTTGGGACTGATAATTATTTTTCTTGCTCTGTCCGTGATCGTGACTGCCGCGGACGATGGGACCAAACCGGCCGGTCATTCCAGCGACGACGCTTCCTATACCAAAGCTATCGAGAAGTGGCGCGTGGAACGTCTCGAGGAGATCAACGGCGAAGACGGCTGGACCACTCTTGTTGGACTCTTCTGGCTCGATGAAGGGCAAAACAGATTTGGCAGCGATCCGTCAAACGACATAGTCCTCCCGCGAAGCAGCGCACCGAAGTTCACAGGCTCATTGCGGCTCGATAAGGGAGTTGTGAGGCTGGAAGCCAAGCCCGAAGCCGGCATCACCAGCGACGGCAAACCTGCGAGCACCCTTGTGCTTCAGTCCGACGGCGACGGCAAGCCCACCGAATTGAAGCTTGGTTCACTCAAGCTCTTCGTCATCAAGCGCGGCGAAAAACTCGGCTTGCGAGTTAAAGACAAACATCATCCGGCGCGTTCCAACTTTGCCGGGCTCGACTACTTCCCTCTCAGTTTGAACTTCAGACTCGACGCGAAGTTCGAACCCTACGATCCGCCTAAGATCATTCCAATAGTGAACGTGCTCGGGATGATCGACAACATGACGTCGCCCGGCGTGTTGGTCTTCGAGGTGAACGGAAAGAACTATCGCCTCGATCCGGTGTTGGAGAAAGGTTCGAAGCAGCTCTTCATAATCTTCGCCGATAAGACAAGCGGGAAAGAAACCTATGGCGCGGGGCGGTACCTCTATGCCGACCCGCCCGGCGCCGACGGCAAAGTGGTCCTGGATTTCAACAAGGCTCACAATCCGTCGTGCGCGTTCACAAAGTTCGCGACCTGTCCACTTCCTCCGCGTCAGAACCGGCTCGCGATTCGTGTCGAAGCGGGAGAGAAAAAGTACGCGGGTCCCGGGCACTGAGCACGCACCTTCGCGCGCTCTCGAGGAGTTCGTAGTACGGCCTTTAGGCGGAAGTTTGTAGCACAATGGCCGGACTGTCACCAGGTACAAACTTCCGCCTAAAGGCCGTACTACGAACTCTCTCTAAGGAGAATCTTATGAAGCCGTATGAATACCTCTTAGTCGAACCCGACGCGCCGATCGCGATTGTGACGATGAACCGTCCGGACCGCCGCAACGCGCTCTCGCTCGCGCTGATGGAAGAGCTGATCGACTGCTTCCGCGCGCTGAGTCAGAATCCGGAGATCCGCGCGATCATCCTTGCGGCAAATGGACCGGCATTCTCAGCGGGGCATGACTTGAGCGAGTTGATGGACCGCCAGATCGGCGACTATCGTCACGTATTCGACGTGTGTACGGAGCTGATGACGCTCATTCAAAGCATCCCCCAACCAGTGATCGCCGAAGTCCAGGGCATCGCTACCGCCGCCGGCTGTCAGTTAGTCGCAACTTGCGATCTCGCCATCGCCTCCGAGAAGAGCCAGTTCGCGACACCGGGCGTGCGCATCGGTTTGTTCTGTACCACGCCGATGGTGGCGCTAACTCGCGCGATAGGCCGCAAGCGCGCGCTCGAGATGCTGCTGACTGGAACGGCTATCGATGCGCCCACCGCCAGGGAGTACGGGCTCGTGAATCGCGTCGTCCCGGCCGAGCGGCTACGCGAAGAGAGTTATGCGCTGGCGGGGCGAATATCTGAGGCGAGTCCCTTCACCGTGTCCATCGGCAAGCAGGCCTTCTACACACAGATAGATCTGGATCAGCCAAAGGCATACGCTTACGCGAAAGAAGTGATGAGCTTGAACGCGATGGCTGAAGACGCTCAGGAAGGAATGGGAGCTTTCCTTGAGAAGCGCGCGCCGTGTTGGCATGGTCGGTAGGTTTGAGATACACTGTGCTTCGCTCACACATTAACCCTCCTTGGTGATTCTGGAGGCCCCGGAATCGCTCTAGGCCTGACAGACATATCCGCATGATTCCTCTTCGAAGGACGGCGAGTCTTTCTGCTTGGGCCTCACCAGTGGTTTTGTAAAAGACGAAACCTTAATCGGCA
>JBGQGO010000095.1:0-13405 GCA_041497455.1 Blastocatellia bacterium
CCTAAGCACATCGACGAGCTGAAGCAAGACATGCCCGAGATCTACAATCAGTTCGTCGAGGTCGCCAACCGTCTCGAACGCCACTACAAAGACATGCAGGACCTCGAGTTCACGATCGAGCGCGGCAAGCTGTGGATGCTTCAAACACGAAACGGCAAGCGCACCGGCCCCGCCGCCGTTAAGGTCGCAGTAGATATGGTCGGCGAAGGCTTGATCGATGAACGCACCGCCGTGCTGCGAGTGCCCGCCGGTGACCTCGATCAGTTGCTTCACAAGATGATCGACCCGAAGGCACAGGTTAACGTTCTGACTCGCGGCATCAACGCCAGCCCAGGCGCGGCAAGCGGCCGCGTCGTGTTCACGCCTCAAGAAGCCGAAGCGTGGGCCGCCGACGGTAAACCCGTCATCCTAGTTCGGCGCGAGACTTCACCCGAAGACGTGCGGGGCATGGACGCCGCGCAAGCCATTCTGACTTCGACTGGCGGCCCGACGAGTCACGCTGCTGTCGTCGCTCGCGGTTGGGGCAAGCCTTGCGTAGTCGGCGCGGGTGAGATCGCGATCAACTATGGCAAGAACGAATTCTCGGTCAACGGCACGCGCATCCGACGCGGCGATTGGCTGACCGTCGATGGCACTAGCGGCCGAGTGATCCTAGGCGTGGCTCCAGTGATCGATCCCGAGCTTGGCGATGATTTCAAAACCTTGATGAAGTGGGCCGACAAGTTCCGAACCATGCGCGTGCGCGCCAACGCAGACACGCCCGATGACGCAACGCTCGCGCGCGAGTTCGGCGCCGAGGGCATCGGGCTGTGCCGCACCGAGCATATGTTCTTCGAAGGCGATCGCATCGACTATGTGCGCGAGATGATTCTTGGCTCGCTCGACTACAAACGGCTCGAACGCGAGCTTGCAACGCTGGAAAGCGAGCTCCGTCGAGCTACCGCGCCGAAGAAAGTCGAAGAACTCAGCCGCGCACGCAGAACACGCAAACAGGAAATCGAAGAGCCAAGGCGAATGTACAAGGGCGGGCTCGCACGCTTGCTCAAGCTTCAACGCAAGGACTTCGAAGGAATATTCAAAGCGATGGACGGGCTGCCGGTAACGATTCGCACGCTCGATCCGCCGCTTCACGAGTTCCTGCCTCACGATGAAATCGAGACGCGCAAGCTGGCGCGAAAATTCAAAGTGAAGCCGCAGCATCTGTGGGAGCGCGTGCAGTCGCTTCACGAAGCGAACCCGATGCTCGGGCATCGCGGCTGCCGTTTAGGAATCGTCTTTCCTGAGATAACCGAAATGCAGGCGCGCGCGATCTTCGAAGCCGCGGCTCGCGTCCAGAAGAAAGGCGTGAAGGTGCTGGCCGAAATCATGATCCCGCTGGTCAGCGACGTAAACGAATTGAAACTACAAGCCGACATCGTCCGCCGAGTCGCCCACGATGTGATGGACGAAACCAAACAGAAGATCGAATACCTGGTCGGCACGATGATCGAGCTTCCACGCGCGGCGCTCACGGCTGACAAGATCGCCCAGGTAGCCGAGTTCTTCTCATTCGGCACGAACGATCTGACTCAGACGACTTATGGGATCTCGCGGGACGACTCGCCGAAGTTCCTGCTGAACTACATCGAGAACCGGGTGTTCACCGAAGACCCATTCCAGGTGCTCGATCAAGAAGGCGTCGGCCAATTGGTAAAGATGGGAACGGATCGAGGCCGAGCAACTCGCCCCGATTTGAAAGTAGGCATCTGCGGCGAACACGGCGGCGAACCTTCATCGGTAGGCTTCTGTCATCGAGCGGGATTGAGCTACGTGTCGTGCTCACCGTATCGAGTGCCGATCGCGCGACTGGCAGCGGCTCAAGCAGCGCTGGGGAGTGAGCAAGCGATCTCGCACACGGCGTGATGACTCCGTAGGAGTCTCCTGTCTATAGAACGCAACCCAACGACGACGCGCCGGACTCCGTCAGGAGTCTCCTGTCTATAGAACACAACCGGGTGTAGCCGCGCCGGACTCCGTCAGGAGTCTCCTGCCAATACCACGCGACCCTCCGTCAATGACACCTCTAATCAGCACCAACTCGCTGGCTCCCGCCGGGCCTTCTGTGGTAAATGACGGGACCTAGGAGGTGTCCCACAAATGGCCAACACTTACACTCAAATCTACATTCAGTGCGTCTTCGCGGTGAGCGGTCGACAATCGCTGATCAGCCCATCATTCAAGGAAGACTTGTTCAAGTACATTGGCGGCACAATGCGCAATGCCGGCCAAAAGCTGATTGCGATAAACGGAATGCCAGATCACGTTCACATTCTGGTCGGACTGAGGCCCAATATCGCCTTGTCGGACTTCGTCAAGGACATCAAAGTAGCTTCATCGAGACTCATCAACGACAAGAAATGGGTCCGAGGCCGCTTCAGTTGGCAAGAGGGGTTTGGCGCATTCTCTTACTCGCACTCACATCTGAGCAAGGTCGCGCGTTACATCGAGAACCAGGAGCGTCACCACGCACGGCGATCATTCAAAGACGAGTACTTGACGATGTTGAAGAGCTTCGAGATCGAACACGACAACAGGTATCTCTTCAAATGGATCGAGTCGTAGCGTGACGGCAGGAGACTCCTAAAGGAGTCCGGCCCGTGATCCCGCGTCGCGTTCTATAGAACAGGAGACTCCTACGGAGTTCCCCTCTTTGCGTCGCAGCGCTGGGGAGTGAGCAGGCGATCTCGCGCTGGGCGTAGGAACGCGTGGCGACTCGCTGCTAAGACCTCAATGATGTCGCGGCTCGCGTAGGTTTAGCAGGCTTGCGTTTCGAGGCGGCGCGCTTGAAGGCTGGTGAATGGGCCTCTATCTGTCGCATTGCCTCGCGGTCGTATACCTTCTCCCCGCAATCTGGACACTCGTAGTACTCCAAGTCGGGAACCGTGTATTCCTTACCCTTGAAGTTCCGAGTCGCGTCTCGCCGAACCCTCTTGATCTTTTTGCTGCCACAAGACGGACAGGTTGTGATGTTGAGCTTGTCCATTCGTTATATCGACCTCTTCGATGATATCAGAAAGTAATAGCTTTCTCCGCCAGCTTCCTTAACGAGCTTGGTTTTGTGTGGATGAGCAACGCGTTCACGCTTGGTAACTTTTCACGTTGAATCATGTTGGCTTAGCCGCCGGTCTTCATCTACACTTCGCGAAGAAAGTAGCATTGTTCGCGAGAGGACGCTTATGGTTGAAGAGTCGTCTCCGCTGTTGCCGCCTGCGGAAGAATCCATCGAAGCGGAAACCGACACCGCGCTCGAACCGGAACCTGAATCCGGCGAACCCACGCCCGAACCTACTAGCGAGCCCGCCTTCGTTTGCGACTGCAATGAGTGGATGCGCTTGGCCTGTGAGGGGCTTCCCTTTTACAGGGAGCATCAGAACCGGCGCTACTGCGTGCTGCACTATCCCGGCAGAGATAAGGGCGCTGATTTCAAGGCAGCGCTCGATAGCAAGCTGAATAGCAAAGACTTTGATTTTCGGGGGTGTGGTTTCCCGGCGAAGTTGTTTTCGTTGGCTTCGAGTTCAGCGCGGACGCGCACTTCAGATGTGCCACGTTCAGTGCGGTTACGGACTTCAGCTATGTCACGTTTAGCGCGGCTGCGGATTTCAGCGAGGCCACGTTCAGCGCGGATGCGTACTTCAGCTCTGCCACGTTCAGCGCGACTGCGGGCTTCAGATCTGCCACGTTCAGCGCGGATGCCGACTTCAGATCTGCCACGTTCAGCGCGTATGCGGACTTCAGCGAAGCCACGTTCAGCGCGGGTGCGTACTTCATCTCTGCCACTTTCATCGCGAATGCGTACTTCACCTCCGCCACGTTCAGCGCGGCTGCGGACTTCTTCTCTGCCACGTTCAGCGCGTATGCGGAATTCGGCTCTGCCACGTTCAGCGCGGGTGCGTACTTCCACTCCGCCACGTTCAGCGCTGGTGCGCACTTCACCGAGGCCACGTTCAGCGCGTATGCGGACTTCAGGTCTGCCTTGTTCAGCCCTGTTGCGCAGTTCACCGAGGCCACGTTCAGCGCGGCTGCGGACTTCAGCTTTGCGGCGTTCAGCGGGGATGCGGACTTCAGGTCTGCCACGTTCAGAGCGAATGCGTACTTCACCGAGGCCACGTTCAGCGCCGCTGCGGACTTCAGAGCTGGCACGTTCAGCAATGCTGACTTCAACCTCTCAGTTTTTTTTGCTCGGGCAGATTTCAGTCGCGCCTCTTTCAATGATTCTATTCGCTTCTTCGGAAGTGCAAATGAGAGGCTAGTGCTATGGCACTTCACCAGGTTAGCAGCCATGGCCCTTGGCAAAGATCTGTCGCTCGACTTTCAACACGTCAGGATCGAGCACCCGGATCGTATAGCCTTCCATACCCCGATCCTGCGCCCTCACTGGTTCGTAAACGTCGACTCTCGCCAGTTTGTCTTCACAGACGTAAGCTGGGAGTGGAACCGTCTCAGCATCGAGGAAGAGATCGCAGCACTCGAAGCAAACGGGGTTTCGTCCCCGAACCGGCTTCTCGCCATTGCGTGCCGCCAGCTTGCCGAAAACGCCGAGGCGAATAACCGTTACGAAGAAGCGTCTCGGTTCCGATACTGGTCGATGGACCTCGCGCGGCGGACCAAGTGGAAGGGCTGGCAGTTCTGGAAGACAGACTGGCTGCACATGCTGTACTGGGCGGTAAGCGGATATGGCGAGAGGATACGCAACGCGCTCGGCGTGCTTGCGGCTGTGTGGATCGTCTTTGCGGTTCTCTACACGCAGGTCGGCTTCAAGCCAGAAACGACGAATACATCGACTGAACCTACCACGACAATAGCCGCCGAAGACAGCCCCCGAGAATTATCGCGAGCGCTCACATACAGCCTCGCGGTTATGAGCTTGCAGAAGCCCGAGCCGAAGCCGCTCACCGGCACGGCGCAAACGCTCGTCCTGCTTGAAACAATCCTCGGGCCCGTGCAAGCCGCGTTGCTAGCGCTCGCCATTCGGCGCAAGTTCATGCGCTGACTCGAATCGGTTATACTCTCGCCTTGTTTTGATAGCTCCTTCAAAGAGGTAGACGGAATGAAAAAGCGATTGTCCGCGAAGCGAAAGTCCGAGCTGTGTCTCATCTGCGGCAAGTGCTGCATGTCGATGACCTTCTCCGGCGGCGAGGTTGATGACGACGCTCGCGATGAGATTCATTGGATGGAGCTTCACGGGTTGAAGATCGATTACGCCGAAGAGCAAGGGCGCACCGAGTACTACTTCACTATTCCGAAACGCTGCGACGCGCTCCAGGAGATCAAGACTCCGAGCGGCGCTACTAACTATGTCTGCGGCGTGTACGAGACTCGCCCTCAGATGTGCCGCGACTATGACGGCCGCATGGAAGGCCCTCAAGGCGTCGCGGATTGTTTGTGGAGATTCGAATCAGAAGGCAAGCCGCTGCCAACGAGCTCGAATTTGGTGCAGCTTCAGCCGCGCGCACACTAGCTCACTCATCTAACCCAAGGTGGACACCTGATCAGTCAGTTTGTTTTCGTTGACTCCCCGACTCTACGCCTATAGTATGGTCTGGCTCGTGGTTGGTAATCCTGGGTCCTGTTCAACTTCATTGCTTCTGATTGTTCAAGGTCATAGTGTCGGGTTACACCAATCCGGAGGAGAATCATGCGACTAGTCAAAACTGTTCGGTCGGATAGGGCTCGAATATTGATCGCGTTGACGCTTTGCGGATTCCTTTGCTCCTTCTATCGAACACCAACGGTAAAGGCGGCGCCGGGCGATCTTGATCTCACCTTCGGCGTAGGGGGGAAGGTAACGACTGACTTTCTCGGCGGGACAGATTCCGGCAACGCCGTCGCAATCCAGGCCGATGGCAAAATCGTGGTTGCGGGTCAGGCGAAGAATTTTCCTTCCATCATCGCTGGCTTTGCACTTGAACGGCTCAATACCGACGGAACGCTTGATAGCACTTTTGGCAACGGCGGGCGGGTGGTAACCCTCTTCATGCTTCCTGACCCCTTCGGGGCGAATGCTACGGCTGAGGCAGTCGTTATTCAACCAGACGGGAAGATCCTAGCGGCCGGACAAGGAACAGTCGGGGGCGGCCTTAAGTTCCTTCTCGCGAGATATAACGTCGACGGCAGCCTTGACGGCACATTCGGAGCAGATGGTAAGGTTGCTGCCGAATTTCGGTTTGGAATCACCGATGGCGCATTTGCCTTAGCATTACAACCCGACGGTAGAATCTTGGCGGCTGGAAAATCTGATCTCTTTGATCATACCTTCGGACTTATGCGATTCCTTCCCGATGGCAGTCTTGATACAGACTTTGGCATCGAGGGAAAGGTTACGACTCCGTTCGGCACTGAGGCCTTTAAGGGAGAGGCGCACGGGATCGCCATCCAACGAGACGGCCGGATAGTCTTGTCGGGATTTCAACTTTTCCCTCCCAGGATGGCTGGTGAGTTCTTTACGGCCGACTTCGCGCTTGCTCGGTACAATACCGACGGCAGCCTTGACACAACCTTTGGCTCGGGCGGTAAGTTGCTGACTGATTTCGGCGGGACAGACTTTGGCGATGAGGTTGTTATCCAGTCCGATGGCAAGATAGTGGTGGTTGGTACCGCCTTTGATGGCAACCCCGGGTACTTTGCTCTTGCTCGGTACAATCCGAACGGTACCCTTGATACGAGCTTTGGTTCAGGCGGTAAAGTGACAACCGCCAATACCGCAATAACAGGCGCCGTCGGCAGGGCGTTGACTATTCAGAAGGACGGTAGGATTCTGGTTGGCGGGAATAGCAGTAGCGGCTTCACGGTCGCGCGGTTTGACGCCGCCGGCAATCTTGATCCAACCTTCGGCTCAGGCGGCGTGGCCTCCCCTAGCTTCCACGAGTTTGGAGATACGGCATTGTCTCTCGCTATTCAATCGGACAATAAGATCGTCGCGGCAGGCACCGCTCGCCTTAGCAACATCGTCGTTGACTTCGCCGTGGTGCGCTATGATTTTGCCAGCTTCGATCTCTGCATTCAGGACGACAGCACCGGGAGCCTCCTCCGGATTAACTCAACCACCGGCGACTATCAGTTCACGAGTTGCAAAGGGTTCACGCTTGACGGCACGGGTGCCCTAAACAAGCGAGGCAATGTCATAACTCTGCAGCAGAACGGGCCGGATCGTAGAGTGTTGGCGAAGATCGACGGCAGCGTGAACAAAGGTACTGCCTCGGTGCAGGTTTTCTCGCAAGGAACTACGGTCACAATCACCGATAGGAATACGCTCAATAACACCTGCTCCTGCGGCGCACACTGAGCGCGCGCCGTTGGGCGTCTCAGAGAACTCGAAGAGGACGGGGCGCCAATCGCGGCCACCAACCTGTTCAACTGCAAGCGCCGTCTCGATAGGCTCGGACAGGATTTTCCATTTGTCATTTGCCATTTTTCATTTGTCATTGAAGAGAGGGAGGAAGGATGGACTTTGCTCTAAATGACGAGCACCGGATGCTCAAGGATCTCGTCGCGCGTTTCGTGCGAGAAGAGCTTCTGCCGTTTGAAGCCGTCGTGCTCGAACGCGAAGCCTCCGGACAGGGAGCAACATTGACGGCCCAAGAACGGGCGCCGATTGACAAGAAGTCTCGTGAGCTCGGCTTGTGGGGGCTCGATGCTCCGGAAGACGTCGGCGGGTCGGACTTGCCTGCGGTAGCGATGATCGGCGTCAACGAAGAGTTGGGAAAGACGATCACGCCTTATGTGTTCCCGCCGGACTCACCCAATCTTCGCATGCTGATGGCGACGGTCACTGAGGAGCAACGCGCCCAGTATCTCGAGCCGTATGTCCGGGGAGAGACGATCTCCGGTATCGGAATCTCCGAGCCGGGCGCCGGTTCCGATCCAGCGGCGATGACGACCCGCGCCGTCAAAGAAGATGGCCAGTGGGTGCTCAATGGACGGAAGATCTGGTTTAGCAGAGCCGCCGAAGCGGACTTCTCGATCGTGATGGCGGTGACAGATCCGGCGAAGGGCGTCCGCGGCGGCATATCTGCGTTTCTGGTGGACAAGGGTACGCCGGGATTCAATGTTCTCCGCAGAATCCCGATGATCGGAGGCGCGTTCACGTACGAAGTAGCGTTTGAAGATTGTAGGCTGCCGGAGTCGAAGCTCCTCGGCAAGCAAGGCCAGGGGTTCGCCCCGATGCAAGTGCGGCTATCGACGCGGCGGCTCGAGATGGCCGCCTGGTGCATAGGCATCGCCCAGCGCGCGCTCGACATGATGTGCGACTTCGCCCCGCAGCGTGTGACCTTCGGCGTGCCGCTCGCGGAACGGCAGACCATTCAGTGGTGGGTCGCCGACGCAGCGACGCAGATTCATGCTTGCCGGCTGATGGCCTACGACGCCGCGTGGAAGCACGATCAGGGACGCGACGTGCGAACCGAAGTATCGATGGTCAAGGTATTCGCGACGGAGATGGCGTGGGACGTCGTCGACAAGGCGATGCAGACTTTCGGCGGGATGGGAATGACCAAAGAGATGCCTCTGCAATTGATGGCGAGCATGGTCCGCAACATGAGGATTTATGACGGCCCGTCCGAAGTGCATCGCTGGGTTGTTGCGAGGAAGCTGCTCAAGCTGCGGTAGGTCGGGATATTTTCTATTTTTTATTTGCGATTTTTGATTTGTTATTGAAGAGAATCAGTCGATCGCAAATAGCAAATAACAAATCGCAAATAAAAAATAGAAAATAAAGAACGACGCTGCTAAAGGAATTCATGATAGACCTGAAATACGGTGACGTATCCGTTCGACTGGATGAACACGTCGCTCTCATCGAAATTCATCGGCCGCCTCACAACTACTTTGACGCAAGGCTCATTGAGGATCTCGCCGACGCATTCGAGGCGATGGATAACGACCAAGACTGCCGCGCTATCGTGCTCGCCTCCGAAGGGAAGTCCTTCTGCGCCGGCGCCAACTTCAGTTCGGCGTTTGCCAAAAGCGGCAAAGAACAGACGCCGCCGCAGTCCATACAAGATGCTACTGCGGCCGGGGCCGGCGACGAAGTTGCGGCTACCACAAGCCGCCTCTATCAGAACGCCGTTCGCCTTTTTGCTTGTTCGAAGCCGATAGTAGCCGCGATTCAAGGCGCGGCGATTGGCGGAGGCTTCGGACTGGCGCTCGTGGCCGACTTTCGAGTCGTGTCGCCCGATGCTCGCTTCGGCGCGAATTTCGTGAAGCTCGGCATTCATCCGGGATTTGGCCTGACATACACGCTGCCACGCATAGTCGGCGTTCAGCGCGCGAGCTTGATGTTCTACACAGGACGACGCATCACTGGCGAAGAAGCCTTCGCGTGGGGGCTTGGCGATGTGCTGGCAGAGCCTGATCGCCTGCGTGAGGAAGCGATGAACCTCGCAACTGAGATCGCGGAGTGTGCGCCTCTTGCAGTCCAATCGACGAGAGCGACCATGCGCCGAGGCCTTGCGGACGCCGTGAGAGCCCAGACCGATCACGAGCACGCGGAACAGAGTCTGCTCTTTCAAACCGAAGACCATACAGAAGGCGTTCGGGCCGTCAGCGAGAGACGCCCGGGTCGCTTCAAGGGAAGATAAGATTGATAATGGAGTCAGTAGGAGGAAGCGTCATTTTCTATTTTCTATTTTCTATTTGGTATTATTTGGTATTGTTCATTTGGTATTTGCCATCAACTGATGCTCTTCAATAACAAATGAAAAATGGAAAATGGAAAACGGAAAATGGAAAATGCCTTTGTCCTCTAGCGTCCGCTGCCTTCACGCTCCCCGCGACCAGAGACTTCTATTCCGGTCGCGACGCCCGCGCCGAATAGCAGTCCTTCGATTGCGCCCATCACTATCTGAGTCGTCTGACCGAAATGAACTTCACCGAAGAGCGGCGCGAGTGGGTCCATCCTGATTTGCGAATTCGCAAACAGCTTCGCAACTATCTCGAGGCTAGCGCTAAAGAGGTTTCCGCCGATCACCGTCAGCAAGACGCCTGCGCACATGGCGCCCATGCTCGCGGCGAGAACTCTTTGCCAGGGGCGCGAGCGTCGTATCAGCGTGGCCGCAAGCACAACGCCAAGCGATAAGCTGGCTCCTATCACCGCGCCTTCGAACGCTCCGGTTATTCCGGTTGGGCTCTGGCCAAACAACGCTCTCACCGTATCCACGCCGAGGAGCTTCGTGCTGCCTCCCACGACCGCGCCGCCTGCCGCGCCGCCTAGCACAGACCACCACTTGCTGTGACGATAAGCAATGTGCACGGCGGAAATCATCCCGAAGCTCACACCAAGCCCGCCGAGCGCGCCAATGAAGAAGCCAAGCGTGACTAACACCAGCACCAGCTCGGCAGCCTCCAGTGGGGTCGCTTCGCGAACGATTCCCAGGCCTGTGCCTAATATTACCCCGCCCGCAATGCCCGAAGCAGCGCCGCCCAACATCCCGCCAATCCCGCTGCGCACGATCTCGGCGCCGTCCCGGCGCAGCCGCACCCACATCAGCCCGGCGATCACCAGCACGCTCACTGGAATCGAAAGGTGTGAGAGCCGCACCAGCCGCTTGTTATGGTCGCGGACCATCGCGAGGCTGATGGCCTGACGAATGAGCCCCGCGTGCGCGCCCTCGTGGCCATCCGAGAGCGCATCCTCAACCGCGGTTCCAATCCATTCCGCAAGCGCGATGCTGGCGGATTTCCTCACCAGCAGATCCTTATCCCACAGCGCGAGCTTGCGGAGCAGAGCTTTCATCTCAGCCGTGCGCAGCAAAGGGGCGGCCTCGATAGCGCGCAGCCGCGCTTCTGAATCGACGCTTTCGCCTGCGTCCGCGATCAAAGCCGAAACACGAGGGGCTGCCTCGACCAACCATTTCGGCGCCAGCCGAGCTCGATTCAACGCGCTGGTTAGCAGCAGGTCTGCTTCTTCACCGGTCAACCCAAGCTGCTCTCCGAAAGGCATCACCAGATCGACCGCATCGGCATCGATCAACAAACCGTGCGCTTGATGGTTCTCCATAGCGCGCTCGATGACGCCGCGCGCTCGCTTCAACGCGACTTCGCCGGCGGTGAGCCAGCGCGAAACTTCGGGCGTTAGAAAATCGTGAGCAAGCTCGATCCACGCCGCGCCATCCTGCCGGCGCCGGCGCAACACGCGGGCCGCGACAAGTTCTTCGATCAACAGGTTCGTTGCACGGTCATCCCCGCAACGGCTTCCAATGCGCGCTTCAAGCTCCGCCGCTTTGAGTACCAGCCGCTGTCCGTCTTCGGAGATAAGCGCGGTGAGAATTCGCTTTGTGGCCACCAGGTCGTCGGCGTTGAAGCGGCCTAGAACGCGCTCGAGGTAACCGGCCAGAATCCGCGGCGCTCCGCCCAGCCGCTCATAAGCTTCCAGCGTGATCGAGCCCGTCGCGTCCCTTGAGTCGTAAAGGTTGTCACAGACGATTTGCAACTGCGGTGGGTCGACGCCGCCTGCATCGCCGATGTCCGCCAACAATCGCGCGACTAGCTCGGGCTCGTAGCGGCAGCCGACGGCGCGCGCGGGCCCGGTGATCGCAAGCTCGGCCTGTTCGCGATTCAGACGCTTGAGCCGGTACTCGTGGTGAAAGATCTCGGGCATCGCGGTTTTTAGCTGGCTCATCTCGGCGAGAAGGTCTTCACGCAAAGCGAAGACGAGCCGCACAGGCAGGTCGCCGCTGGTTAGCTCGCGGGCCGCGGTCAGGAAATGAGACCGCGCCTCCTCCGAAAGCAGCGTGAAGAATTCTTCAAACTGATCCAGGAAGAAGATCACGTAACGGCCATCGTCGACTCTTCGGATCAACTGCATCAACTGGATGATTTGATCCGGGCTCGATTCGCCCCCTGCTTCTAAGGCGCAAACACGGGAAAGCGCGTTCACCATCTGATGAACCGGGTCAGTAAAACTTCGAATGACAAAGACGAGATGCCCCTGCGCCTTGAGCTTTGGCATCAGCCCCGCGCGCAGTATCGAACTCTTACCGACACCCGACCGGCCGTGCAGGATAAAAGCACGCCGCGCAAGAATCTGCGAGCAAATTGCTCCCACTTCTTGTTCGCGCCCGAAGAACAGGCTGGCGTCCCGCTCGGTGTAGTAATCCAGAAACTTGTAAGGCCGAGCGGCCGAGGGCAGGTGGCTTGCGGCGTCATCCGAGCTTGGCCGGCGCGTGACCGCATTGGAACCGGGAGTACCGTCTTCGTCTGATTCGACGGCGTTCCCGATGAACACGTATCCGTGCTTCGGCACCGTCTTGATGTAGCGGGGACTCGAGGCGTCATCGCCGAGTTGCCTGCGAATGTCCTTGATGCATTGAGTCAGCGCCGCGTCGGTGACGAACACGCCGTCCCATACCTCTTCAAAGAATCGCTGCTTCTCGACCAACTGACCGCTGCGGCTCACAAGCAACAACAGCACGTCAAAGTACTTCGAGTTGAGCGCGACCGGTTCGCCGTTGCGCGAGAGCTGTCTGTTGCTTGCGTCGAGATGGAAGTCGTCGAAGCGATAACTGCTAACTGGCGTTCTGACCTGACTCATCGTTTGAATCTTCTCACAACTTAATCACTGATGGCTCATTTTTCCGGCGATGCAAACCAGTAGAGTGCGCTTAGAGCCCGGCCGGCCGGCTCGCGTTGCTCGGAACGCACGCAATTTATTATCAGGAGAAAGGCGCAGATGAAAGTCAAAATGATCCTTCCCGCGCTCACCGAAGCGAAGAGCCCATTCTGGCGGCCGATCAAGTACTCGCTGTTTCCGCCGCTGGGACTCGCCACGCTTGCCGGCTACTTACCGGCTGACACTTCCATTGAGCTGCAAGACGAACACGTCGAGAAGCTCGAACTGAACGACGAGCCGGATCTGGTGGTCATTCAGGCATACATCACTTCGGCTAAGCGGGCCTATGCGATTGCCGACCACTATCGAAAGAAAGGCGCGCACGTCGCGCTTGGCGGGCTGCATGTAACGTCGCTGCCGAATGAAGCAATCCAGCGCGCTGACACAATCTTTCTCGGGCCTGGCGAGGACACGTGGCCGGCGTTCTTGAAAGATTATCTCGAGGGACGGCCAGGCCGCGAATATCAATCGACGATTCGGACTCTCATCGGGATGCCGCCGGTTCGCCGGGACCTCATCAAGCGTCATCTGTACCTGGTTCCCAACTCCATAGTCGTGTCGCGCGGTTGCCCGCATACTTGCGACTTCTGCTACAAGGTCGCGTTCTTCGAAGGTGGCCGCGGCTTCTACACTCAGCAGGTCGATCAAGCGCTGGCCGAGATCGATCGTCTGCCCGGGCGGCATCTCTACTTTCTGGATGACCATTTGTTTGGAGACCCTCGATTCGCATCGGCCCTGTTCGATGGAATGAAGGGAATGAAG
>JBGQGO010000096.1:0-13392 GCA_041497455.1 Blastocatellia bacterium
AGGTGGCGCACGATCGCCAGCCCAAGACCCAGTCCGCCGTGTCTACGGGTGCTGGTAGCATCGGCCTGCCGGAACCGGTCGAAGACATATGGCAGGAACTCGGCGCTGATTCCCTGTCCGGTGTCGCTCACCACGATCTCATCGTAAGAACCCACACGCTGGAGCTGAACCTGAACACGGCCGCCTTTCCCCGTGAACTTGACTGCATTCGATACCAGGTTCCATACGATCTGCTGCAAGCGATTCGGGTCGCCAGAGACGGGGCCGGCACGCGGGTCCAGAATGGTATCGATTCGAATTCCCTTAGCGTCGGCCGCCGGGCGCACCGCGTCAATCGCGGCGTCTATCACCGCCGCTAGTTCGACCGGGCGTACATCGAGCCTGAGCTTGCCGGTGACGATGCGCGAGACGTCCAGGATGTCCTCGATCAACTGCGCCTGCGATATTGCGTTGCGCTCGATCGTCTCGAGCGCGCGCGTTTGCGTCGTTTGGTCGAGCTTGTTCGCGCGAAGCATGTGCGCCCACCCGAGTATAGCGTTGAGCGGTGTGCGCAGTTCGTGCGATACGGTGGCGAGGAACTCATCCTTGGAGCGGTTTGCTGTTTCGGCTTCTTCGCGAGCCACATGCTCGCGTCTGAGCAGCTCATCGCGGATGCGGAGTGCGTCTTCGCGCGCGGTTACCGCGTCCTGCGCCTCGCGGTACAGGCCCGCATTGTCGACCGCCAACGCTATGCGGTGCGCGAGGTCTTCCGCGAGCGTCAGGTCGTTGACGTCGTAGTAACGGTTCGATTCGGCCGTCGCCAGCGTGATCGTACCAAGGGTGCGATTGCGCGCGACCAGCGGCACTATCATGCAGGATTTCAAGTCGAGCCTGCGAAGGACAGCGGCCACTTCTTCGTTTTGCGCGAGAAGCGCGAGCCTCTCCTGATTGACAAGCGGATAGAACTCGGCCCTTCCGGTTCGCAATACGTTAGGCACGCCGATCGCCGCGTCGGGATCAACCGGGTAACGTTCTTGATGCTTCCGGGCTGCTTCTTCTTTGGCAAGGTCAGTGTGGACAACGGCAAGTTGTCGCAGCCGGCCGTTATCCCCAATTATGTGGACGACGCACCAATCAGCCAGATTCGGGACCGCAAGCTTCGCCACACTTGCAAGCGTTGTCTCGTAGTCCAGTGAGCTGGCAAGCAAGCCGCTCGCTTCAGCCAAAAAGCGCTGCGCGTCTTCGGCGCGTTTGCGCTCGGTGATATCCATCGTCACGCCGCGCATTCCGATCGGAGTCTCGGAATCGTCGCACACCACTACCGACTGCGCCTCAACCCAGATCACGCGCCCATCTTTTGCTATCCATCGGAATCGGCTCGTGCCGCCCTTACCCGAGGCGAAGATTGCGGCCGCTTCTTGAGCAGCGCGTTCGGTGTCGTCCGGGTGCACGATCGACAGCCAGAAGTTCGGAGTGGATAGCCACTCGTTGGTGCCGTAGCCGAGCATCTTCTCAACGTATTCGCTAACGAAGTTGATTCGCTGCGAAGCCTGATCCGGCTGACCCCATGCCTCCCACACGACTCCGGGCACGTGTGCCACCACGTTATTCAGACGCTGGCGCTCGTTCTCGATTTGTGCGGCCAGGAGGACTCTCTCTTGCTCGGCCCGCTTGCGGTCGGTGATGTCACGCGCGATGGTCGAGGCTCCAGTGATGTGTCCTGCTTCGTCGCGAGTGGGAGAGACGGTCAGAGCTACGTCAATGAGGCGGCCGTCCTTCGTTTGGCGCACTGTTTCCAGATGAGGTACGGATTCGCCTCGCTTGAGCTGCTCGAAAATCAGCGTTAGTTCGTCACGGCGATCGTCTGGCGACAGAATGCTGATGTGCTTGCCCTTCACTTCGCCCGCCGCGTAGCCGTATATGCGCTCGGCGGAGGCGTTCCAGCTAACGATGGCGCCGTCGAGCCTCTTTCCTATGATCGCGTCTTCTGATGACTCGACGATCGAGGCGAGCGAGTGGGCCGCCTCCTCGGCTTGCTTGCGATCAGCGATGTCAATACACGATCCGGCAAATCCGATGAACTCGCCTTCTTTCGTGTAGCGCGGGACACCACTGTCCAATACCCATCGATACTCTCCGTCAGAGCGCCTCAAGCGGTATTCGATAGTAAAGCCCGTGCGCGCCTCCAGTGACGACATGTAGGTGTCCATGCAACGGCGCAGATCGTCGGGGTGAACGTTGTCAGCCCATCCATATCCCGTCTCTTGCTCCATCGTGCGGCCGGTGAAGTCGAGCCACGACTGGTTGAAGAAGTTGCACAAACCGTCCTCGCCCGAGAGCCACAGCATAACCGGGGTTGTATCGGCCATCGTGCGGAAGCGCTCTTCCTTCTCGCGCAGAGCTTGTTCGGCCTGCTTGCGCTGAGTGATGTCGCGGAAGACGAGCACCACGCCTGTTGTTTTCCCGCTATCGTTTTTGATGGAAGAGCTGTTGTCTTCGACAGGCACCTCGGTTCCGTCCTTGGAAATAAGGAGCGCGGGCCTGGTCGAGCCATCCGCAACGCCTTCTCGTAACACGCGAGCGACGGGGCACTCGGGCTCGCGAGATTTCTCATCGACAATTCTGAACAGCTCCTGAATTGGTTTGCCGCTGGATTCCTCTTGAGTCCATCCTGTCAACGACTGGGCGACGCCATTCATGAATGTCACGCGGCCATCCAGGTCCGTTGCGATCACTGCATCGCCGATGCTCGCGAGAATTGTAGCCAACCGCTCACGGCTCTCGGCGAGCGCCAAGGCGTTTTGTTCCGCACGCCTCCGAGCATCCTGGATAACTTTGATGAGAACCGAAAGGCCTGCGCCGAGGACGCAATAGGCGACAATTTGGAATATGTCGGGTGTCTCGGAAAACGCGAGGGCATTCGTCGGGAGAATGAACAGATACGTACCAATCACTGCTCCAAGCGCGACACCGACCAGCGCGGGACCCAGGCCGCCGTAGATAGCCACGAGTATCGTCGCGATGAGATACGTGGTGAACGGCAGATGCTCGCCGAACGCGCCGCTGAGCAGCAGGCGTATGGCCGTCGCCAGCGCCACGCTGATTACCGCAGCTCCATACCGCACAATCTCGGGAGAGCGTTTTAGGCGTGTTTTGCTCGACATATCTCAGCCAGTGTTAGCGGCGTAGTGATAGCCGATCGCGGGTTCGGTCATCGCTATGATGGGAGGCCAACAGAATCTCCAGATCAGCGTGTCGCGCCAGCAGGCCCGGTGGCCCCGGCGCGGGAAGCGTCCACGATGAGAGACTAACAAACTAGCCGCTTCAGTTTCAATGAGCGCGCGCTACGCTGCGCGCGCCGGGCGCGTAATCAAACCGCGCTCAATTACGTCGTGGAACCCGGGCACTGTCCCTAAGGTGCCTTACCCATCACATTTGGACGCTGCTAACATTGATCGTTAGATAGTTAACGTTCATACTACTCTCGCTTTCTTCTTTGATAGTCAGACTCCTTATGATAAAGTAACCCCTCTGTCACTCTACCATTCGATGAGCAGACAATACATAAATCCGCCCGTTGTCGAGGCCGTTTGCGAATTTAGGCTCTCATCTGACACGAAATGGGATCTTACAATACCCGGCCTAGTTTATGAGCGCATACAGGATCGATTTCCCCATAAAGAGCAGCACATAGTATCAGACATAGAAATCAACCAAGAAGCCAACGGCATCAAGCAGCAGGTTCGCACTAACGAACGTATTTGGTTTCTAACCGAAGACAGAAAGCTTTTCATACAAATCGGCACGAGATTCTTAGCCATCAATTGCCTAGCCCCTTATCCGACGTGGCAATCATTCAAGCCATCTATTGACCGGGCCTATGAAACGCTAAGTAGTATTGTTAGCATTCAAGGCTTGGAAAGAATTGGCCTTCGTTATGTCAACAGAATCGAAATCGCGGCCCTGAATTTGGAGTTAGCAACCTTTTTCCAGTTTTGGCCTTACTTAGGCGAGCGGTTGCCACAGGCCATGAAAGCATTCATCGTCGGATGCTTATTACCATATTCCGATGACCGTGACGCGTGCAGGATACAACTAACGACTGCCGTCACTGAACAGCCCGATACAGGTGGCTTCGTTTTAGACTTAGACTATTTCCTAGCCCAGCCTAATACAGTGTCGCCAGAGAATGCCTTAGACTGGGTTGAGGGTGCGCACCAGAACGTTGAAACCGTTTTTGAAGGTTGCATAACTGACGGTCTGAGAGAGATATTTGAGAGGGCTTAACCTTATGTCAGCCATTTACGGCCATGCTGAGATAAGCGCTCAGCAACAATGGAGCGCACTCGAAGGCATCGCTACAAAGAGCGAAGGCGTCCTCAGATTGGCATCCTTACAGCAGATAGGGTCGAGCTTAGTAGAAACCTTGTCGGCTTTATTGAACACGCCCTTCAACGCTCTTGCTGCGAGACAGGGAACAGCGGACATCAGCTCGAGGGTTGAAGCAACTCTGAGTCAACTTGTATCGCAACGAGTTGCAATCTCCAGCCTAGCTAAGGTTCGCAACTACCTGCTTCAGAACTCTGACTTGTTAGATTTGCTTCCGACACTGTGCAAAACAATAGCTGAGCGATTTGATCCTGGGACAAAACAGCGTCTAGAGTATTATCAAGACCCGCAATATGAGGATGATGAGTATTTGTCCCTTTATCTTAGACTTGACCCGGTAGATCTCTCCATGATCGAAACGATTGATAGCATCACTGATGCATATTCGGAAGCCTTCGCCAATATCAAAGGTTGGATTCTCATCGCGCCTGACTTCCAGCGCGGCGATTAGATAGTATGCCTTTTGACTGGAAAGAATATCTTGCCCTGGCTGGATTTGTTAGTAATCAAAACGGCAGCGGCTTTTCAGAGGAAGCAACCAGGCGTTGCGCCATCAGCAGGGCATATTACGCGGCGTACTGTCACGCCCGGAATCATGCACAAGCGAAACTGGGCTACAGGATGTCACGTTCAGGAACAGACCACCAAGGGGTCAGAGAGCATTATCGAGCAAGGGGCATGAACACAGTGGCAACTAAACTCGGCACTTTGCAGCAATGGAGAACTAATGCCGACTACGACGAAGAGCTAATTAACGACCCCAACCTCTTGGCCCTAACGTTCAACCATGCAACTTACATCGTGACTACCCTCAAATAATACCGCTCGCGAGAATCTGAGAATCTAAGCAACACAGCTTAGGACTGTGCCCCAACTTGCTCGCGCGACCCAGCCACGTAATACTTCGATAGTCGAGCGTGCGAGATCCCACTTGCCGATTCTTATTGTCAACAGCGTCCATAGAATCTACGACGGCGGCGGCCGAGCGGTGGCCGCTTTGCGCGGCGTCAGCTTCGAGGCGGAGACCGGTGACTTCATCGCGCTGATGGGGCCGTCCGGGTGCGGCAAGTCAACGCTGCTTCACATCGTAGGCGCAATGGACCGGCCCACCCACGGCCGCGTCTCATTAGGCGGCGTTGCGCTGGATTCGCTCACCGAAGAAGCGCTCGCGCGGCTCCGAAGGAGGAAGATCGGATTCGTATTCCAGTTCTTCAATCTGTTGCCGACGCTCACGGTAGCTGAAAACGTCGCGCTGCCGCTGATGCTCGACGGAGCACGGCAATCGCAGACGAGCCAGCGCACTAGCGAGATGCTGGGCCGGGTTGGACTTGCCGACCGCTCGACTCATTTCCCCGCCGAGCTTTCCGGAGGCGAGATGCAACGCGCCGCCGTGGCTCGCGCCGTTGTCACTCAGCCCGATCTTATTCTCGCCGACGAACCTACGGGTAATCTGGACACCGGCAACGGAACCCAGGTGATGAATCTGCTCGCTGAGCTGAATCGCGAGTTGGGTCTCACCATCATCCTTGCCACCCACTCAGTTGAAGCCGCGCGATATGCGAGACGTACGTTCCGCATGCGAGACGGTTTGATCGAAGAGCCGGCATGACCGCGTACCTGAGACTTTTCACGCAGTTCATTCTGCGGGCGCTGACTCGCGAAAAGCTGCGCTCGGCGATAACAGTGCTCGGCATAAGCCTTGGAGTCGGAGTCGCAATCGCGATTAGGCTTGCCAACGCGAGCGCGCTCGAATCATTTCGCACGGCGACCGATGCAGTTGCCGGCGAGACTTCGATTCAGATTACAGGCACGGCCGGACGTTTTGACGAGATGTTACTCGCCGATCTCGGTTGGCTGCGAGGGTACGGACAGATGAGCCCGGTCATCACCGGCTACGCGATGATTGACCTGGCGCAGCAGAGCGGTCCATCCGCAACGCGCGGTCCGTTTCTGCAAGTTCTCGGCGTCGATGTGCTGCGCGATCGCATGTTGCGGCGTTACCGGCTGCTTCGCGTAACCGAAGATGGATCGGAGCCAACCACCCGCGAGTTGCTGATGCTGCTCGCCGATCCGCAGTCCGTCGTGCTCACCGAACAATTCGCCCGCCGCCACGGCATTTCGATCGGAAGCCGGATCGCGTTGTTGATTGGAGATGCGCGGCGCGAGTTCGTAGTGCGCGGGCTGTTGCTCGACGAAGGCCCGGCGCGCGCGCTTCAAGGCAACTTTGCATTGATGGACATCGCCGCCGCTCAGCTTGCATTCAATCGGATCGGTTTGCTCGACCGCGTCGACGTAAAGCTCAAGCGCGGGTTGGATATCAACATCGCGGAAGCGGAGATTGAGAGCAGGCTTCCAATTGGCCTGCGAGTGCTGCGGCCTGAAACGGGCTACGGCCAGGTCGAGAAGATGATCGCGGCGTTTCAGTTCAACCTGAGCGCGCTTGGATCGATCGCATTGCTGGTCGGGCTGTTCTTGATCTACAACACGGTTTCGATTTCGGTGATCACGCGTCGCGAAGAAGTCGGCGCGCTGCGAGCTGTCGGTGCGAGCCGCGCGATGGTGCTTGCTCTCTTTCTGGGCGAAGCGCTGCTGCTGACAATCATCGGCACGATCATCGGGCTTGGGCTAGGGAGGCTGATGGCGAGCGCCGCAGTGCGTGTTACGGCTACGACGGTGGAAACGTTTTACATCGCGTCTGTCGCAACCGAGACAGTCGCGCGGCACGCGCTCGGCGCCGGTGAGATCGCTCTCGCGCTTGCGGTAGCGCTCCCGCTGGCGCTTGTAGCGGCCGCCGTCCCCGCGCTTGAGGCGGCTCGCGTGCGCCCGATCGAGGCAATGCGCGGTGCAGAGCGGTTGACGAGAGCCTTCAAGCTATCGAGAAAACACTTCGTTATATCGATGGCGCTGTTTGCTCTCGGCTACGGTTTCAGTTGGTTTGATCCGGTGAACGGTCTGCCGTTGTTTGGCTACGCGGCCGCGGCGGCGTTGATGTTCGGAGGCGCCTTCCTTGTTCCGAACGTCCTGTGGCTGGCGTGCGGCGCCAGCAATCGATGGCTTGCGCGGGTATTGAGAGCAGCCGGCGTCGAAGCCAAACTTGCGAGCGCGAACCTGCGCGCGGCGATTCCTCGCGTTTCAATCTCGGTTGCGGCGCTCGCGGTTGCGCTTGCGATGATGGTTGCGATCTCGATCATGATCGGCAGCTTTCGCGAGACGGTTTCCTACTGGGTGGGCGAGACGATGGTCGCCGACATCTACGCCAGACCGATGACTCGCAGTGCGACGGCCGACGAAGGTGAGATATCTGACGAAGCAATCGCGCTGGCAAAGGCCGACCCGCAGGTGGCCGCCGTTTACCCCTTCACCACGCAGCCGCTCAACTACCAGGGCGAGCCGGTCATCGTAGGGGCGGGCGACTTCGCGACGTTCCTCAAACACGGGCGTCTGTTGTTCAAGTCGCCCGCCGATGCTCGAGACCAGATACGCGAGGCGATCGGCCGTGATTTGGTAACGGTGAACGAGAGCTTTTCGCTACGCTTCAAGAAACGCGCCGGCGATTTCGTCGAGCTGCCAACGGCGGCCGGCGCGCACGAATTCAAGGTAGTAGCGATCTACTATGACTACTCGAGCAGCCGCGGATGGGTAGTGATGGACCAGACGACTTACGCGCGGTATTTCCCGTACGCGCGGCCAACGAGCATGTCGCTCTATCTTCAGCCGGGCGCGGACGCGACTGAAGTGAGCGACCGGTTATCTCTCGCGGTCAGCGGCAGTTCTCAGATTCTCTTCGGGACGAACGGAGTTCTCAGACGCGAGGTGATGCGCATATTCGACAGCACATTCGCGATCACCTATGCGCTTGAAGTCATAGCCATCGCGATCGCGGCAATGGGTGTGATCTCGACGCTGATCACACTGATACTCGAGCGTCGCGGAGAGATTGCGGTGCTCAGCTTTCTTGGCGCCACTCGCGCTCAGATCCGCCGAATGGTTGTCATCGAAGCGTTGTTGATCGGCGGCGTCAGTCAGATCATAGGGGTCGCGATTGGGTTGATGCTGTCGCTGGTGTTGGTCTACGTGATCAACGTTCAGTCGTTCGGTTGGACGATTCAGTTTCATTTTCCTCTGGGGTTTCTGATTCAATCGACACTGTTGATACTCGCGGTTACCGCCGTCGCCGGACTCTATCCGGCGGCTCGCGCCGCGAGAGTCGAAGCGGTCCGGTTCGCTCGGGAGGAGTAGGGGCTAGGCATGAGCAGTAGGTGGGCGCGTGAAGAACCAGTCGGATACTGTTGCGAACCATGTCTGAGTTCTGGCCTGGCTCCACCATTGGCTTTTCTCTTTTCCCTAGCCCAGGGCGTTTACGCCTGGGACGAAAGTGTGGACGGCTTGCGCTTGAGCCCCATTCATGGGGCTTCTCGCGGCCTTGAGGCGAGCGCTACTTGGCTGAAGCCGACTCGATAAGCCTCCTGAAGGAGGCTCGATCATTCGCCCTGATCACCCAGGCGTAAACGCCCTGGGCTATGGAAAAGAGTCTTAAGCAACCTGGTATGGAGACAAAGATTGGAATGCGCCCCTGATCACCCAGGCGTAAACGCCCTGGGCTATGGAAAAGAGTTTAAGCATCTGGAGAGCTGACAAAGATGGAAATGCGCTCGCACGCGAAGTACTTGCTATCGGCCGGATTGCTTTGCTTGATGTTGGCGGGCTTCAATCATCCTCGCTCCTCACCTCTTGGTCCTGACTTTTCACCCGCGTGGCGCGAGGCCGCGCCCGGCTATGAATTCTCTTTCCCCCGTGATCACGCCGCTCATCCGGACAATCGCATCGAGTGGTGGTATTACACCGGGACCCTCGAAACGAAATCGGGCCGGCGATTCGGCTATCAGTTGACCTTCTTCAGAGTCGGAGTTGTGCGCGAGCCCAAGAATGCTTCGAGGTGGGCTTTGCGTGATTTGTACATGGCGCACTTCGCGATTTCGGACATCGAGCAGCAATCGTTTCACTCTTTCGAGCGTATCAACCGGGCGGGCATCGGATGGGCCGGCGCAGATGTCTTCGATCGAAACGCACCCGGTGAAGAACAACACAGACTGAAGTCTACGGTACGTGTGTGGAACGAAGATTGGGATGCGCGGATCGAAGGCGGCAGGCACATGCTTCACGCTATCGATGAAGATTGGTCGCTAGACCTCAAGTTAACGCCGTCAAAATCCGAAGTGATTCATGGCGAGAATGGCATAAGTCAAAAAGGACCTTCCGCGGGCAACGCGTCGCACTATTATTCGCTGACGCGACTCGAGTCGTCGGGCCAGATCGCCGTCGATGGTGAGGCTTTCGAAGTTGCGGGCCTGAGCTGGATGGATCACGAGTTTGGCACGAGTGTCCTGGACGACCAGCAAGTCGGATGGGATTGGTTCTCGATTCAGCTTGAAGATGGGCGCGACCTGATGCTGTTCGAGATTCGCCGGCAGGACGGCTCGATCGATCAGCGTTCGAGCGGCACGCTGATCGAAGCTGGCGGCCACGCGATTCATCTTAACTACGAAGACTTTTCACTCGCGCCCGGTCAGATGTGGCGATCGTCGAAGAGCGGAGCGAGTTATCCGACAGCATGGAAGATTGACTTGCCGCGATACGGCCTGCGGCTGAACGTGACTGCGGCGTTTGAAGCTCAAGAGCTGCGCACGCCCGAGAGCACCGGCGTCACTTATTGGGAAGGCAGCGTGGCAATAGAGGGTGCTGCGGGAGACAAAAAGATTCGCGGCCGCGGCTACCTCGAGATGACGGGCTACGCAGGCCAGAGCATGGGCGCTATGCTGCGTTAGGCGCGCGACACGAAATGGACTATTGCGTGGACGACCGGATCGCATTTATAATGACTGCGTCTCCCGCACAGCTCTAAGCGAATGGTCAGATGAAGGCTCCAAATAGTCCCCAATGAAAGAGCCAAGAGTGTCGGTCTCCGCAGTTTAATTTATCGAGGTAGTGAAATGAAGAAGTGCCTAGCTGTTTGCGCGTGTTTGATCCTTTTCTCCTTTGTGTTTATTCCCCACACCCATGTCTATTCACAACAGCGTGATACTCGGCAGCTCTATGCTGACGACCAGATCGTCGTGAAGTACAAGGCCGGCGCCGAGCCAACCTCGGATGCGGACTTGATGGCCGAAGAGATAGTGCGAGCGCCGGGCGTGAGAGCGGAAGCGTTGACGACTCGACGACATGCCGGCAGCCAGTTGATCCATCTCAACAGGGGCGTCTCGGTTGAAGACGCCGTGCGCCGCGCGAAGGAAGACCCGCGCGTTGAATACGCCGAGCCCGACTACTTCGTCTATGCCATGGACACAGTTCCCAACGATCCCTTCTTCAGTCAGATGTGGGGGCTGTCAAACGGTTGTTTGTTCTGCGACCCGGGCCAGCCGGCCCCGAACATCGATGCGACAAAGGCGTGGGACATCACCACAGGGAGCGACGACGTCGTGGCCGTGGTGCTGGACACGGGTGTTCAACTTCAGCACGAGGACCTGTCGGCTAATGCCTGGGTGAATCCTCGAGAGATTGCCGGCAACGGTCTTGACGATGATGGCAACAATTTCGCGGATGACATAAACGGCTGGAACTTTTTCGATGGGAACAACTCGACGTTTGTGGACGCAAGCCAGGACTTCCACGGCACGCACGTGGCCGGATCGATAGGCGCGGCTGGCAACAACGGCATAGGCGTCACTGGAGTCGCCTGGCACGTGAAGATTATGTCGCTGAAGTTTCTGGGTGGGCCGCTAGGCAAGGGCTCAACGTCGAATGCGGTTAGGGGGATCAACTACGCCATCGATATGCGAAACCGCGGTGTCAACGTGAGAGTGATCAACGCGAGTTGGGGCGGAGGCAACGACTCGCAGTTGCTGCGTCAGGCGATATCGGATGCAAACAATGCAGGAATTCTGTTCGTGTGCGCTGCTGGCAATGCCGGATTCAACATCGATGACACCCCCGCCTTTCCTGCGGCTTACGCTATAGATCTGCCAAATGCGATATCGATTGCTGCGATAGATCAGGGCGGCTCTCTGGCTTCTTTTTCAAACTTCGGCCACAACTCCGTGAGCGTGGCTGCGCCCGGAGTTTCCATCTTCAGCACCTACCCTGGCACTTATGCCGCGCTAAGCGGGACCTCGATGTCGACGCCTTATGTGTCCGGCATAGCTGTGCTGCTCTGGTCGCAAGAGCCGTCACTCACACCGGCGGAGGTCAAGCAGCGGATAGTCGATACGTCGCAGCCTCTGCCCTCCCTCGTCTCGATACTTGCGCGCTCAGGACGAGCGAGCGCCTACGACGCCTTGATCAACAAGATCCCGCCTCCACAGGCGCCCGAAGTGCTAGGCGTCCACTTCACCAAGAAAGTAGTGACAATCGACGGCTTCGGGTTTGTAAACGGTTCCTCGATCATCGAGGTCGAGGGAGAGCCGCTGCCAACCGTCAGCTACGACAGCTCATTCGCGTTGGCGAACGGCACACTGACGCAGTTAGCCGCGGACCTCGGCAAGAAGCCTTTGAAGAGAACGTTCCCTGTTGGCGTTCAGGTTTCGATCGACGTATTCAATCCGACAACGGGCGAACGGTCGCCTCGATTAAAAACCACGAGATTCTGACCCGGCTGGTAGCATAGACTTCAGTCTGTGCCGGCCGATAAGCGTGAATAGACCCGTACGGGCGTCCCACCGCGGACGCCCGTCGTTTCTGCGAGTCCCTTTTTCGAGAAGCGCGTTCGCGGGGACGCCTCGTACCCGTCAGGTTATTTGCTGGTTTATCTGTCTCAGTGCTTCATAAAGCACGATCCCTACCGACGTCGCCAGATTCAGCGAGCGCACGCGATGATTGGGCATTGGAATCGTAAGAGACCGCTCCCAGTTTGCCCGCAGCAGATCCTCAGGGGAGCCCACGAGTCTCACTTCCAAAGACAAAACAATCACCCGGTGCGTATTGGAACGACGCATAAGCGCGCTCGGCCTTCGTCGTGAAGTACAGAAATCGGCAACCTGGCGCCGCCGCGTAAAGCGCCTCGATGTTCAAATGATAATGAATCTCAACCTCGCTCCAATAATCGAGTCCCGCCCGCCGCACCGCCTTATCATCGGTGCGAAATCCGAGCTTTCCTACAAGGTGCAAAGGCGTAAACGTAGCGGCGCATAAACGCGCGATGTTGCCGGTGTTAGGCGGGATCTCAGGTTCGACCAGCGCAACGTGGAGCCGCGTCGAATCCGGGTTCGCGGATGGGTTTTCGGAGGCGTCGGTCATTCCGCGCTTCTTTTCAGGAAAGCGAGCCTGCCATTCGTTTCAGAGCCAAGCTGAGAATCTTTTTGTGATCAAACGCGAGCTTCGGCGGACGCCGTGCCGCATGCCACGCTGCATCGGACGCATCATCAGCCGCGCGAGCGCGGATGCGGTGATCAAGCACCGCAGCGAAGACTACGCTAACCGTGTGACCGCGTGGATCACGGCCCGGGTCTCCGAATGCGCCGATCTGCTCGAGATGAATGCCGCTGAGATCAGTCTCTTCGAGGAGTTCGCGGGCGGCGGCATCGTCGAGCGACTCGTCCTTGTCAACGAAGCCGCCCGGGAAGGCCCACAACCCCTTGAACGGTTCACGAGCGCGCTTGATCAGCAGCACCTCGACGCGATTTCCGGAGCGATGAAACAGTGCGATGTCGACGGTCAGCGCAGGGCGCGGATGATCGTAACAGTACGTCTTCACACTCTTCGATTTGGCGCCTGCCACGCTGCCCTCGTCTCGTCAGCCTCTAACGATTTGTTTCAGTTCTTGTTCGAAGACTTGAAAATCGCTGGCACTAAATAACACAAATATCACTCGCTCGACTTTAGATTGCGGATGCTTGTCGGCGTAGTCCTGTGCCGCCTTCATCATCACCCGCGCGCATTCATCCACCGGGAAGCCGCCGACTCCAGTTGCCAGCGCCGGAAACGCGATCGAGCCGCAGCCTGACTTGTCGGCGATCGAGATACTGTTAATAG
>JBGQGO010000097.1:0-13349 GCA_041497455.1 Blastocatellia bacterium
AGTGATCACGTACAAGTCGTCGCCAACCAGAAGGGGTGAAGGCGTCAGCGGCGCTCCTCGCTTTAGCGTCCAGGCAATCTGCTTTTTCGTTACGTCGCCTCGGCCATCCACTCGAACCGCCAGCAGAGACGGTTCCTGAAACCCGGTACAGATGAAGACCAATCCGTTTCCATAAACAGGCCGCGGGACGTTCGAAAACCCGTCGCCGTATCTCACCTGCCAGATTTCCTTGCCCGTGCGTGGTTCGTAAGCAACCGCACGAAACGCGCCCGGACTGATTACCTGATCTCCCGCCGGAAGCCTCACGACGAGCGGTGTCGTGTAGGCTTGATAGCCCTCACGCAGTTTCTTCCATTTCGTCTTGCCGGTCAGCTTGTCGAGCGCTGCGACGTACTGCACGTCCAGGCCATCGCAGCTAAGAATCAGAAGGTTTTCATAGAGCACCGGAGAACCACCCGGTCCGTGTTGTCCGTTATCGTACTCGAGCCGCGTCTTCCAAACGATCTCACCAGTCTGAGTGATACAGGCAGTACCGTGAGCGCCAAAGTGCAGGTAGACGCGATCGCCTTCGAGCACCGGCGTCGGCGAAGCGAGGCTGTTCTTCGGACTCATCGGTCCGAGATTCTTGAGGCGAAACACCTCGACGTTTTGGGTGATCGCGCCGGTGTTGCGGTCTACGCAGATCGCGCGCAATGATTTTCCTTCTTCAGTGGCGGTCGTGAGCCAGATTCGATCTCCAAGAATCGCCGGCGAGGACCATCCCTTTCCCGGAATCGCAGCCTTCCACTTCACGTTCTTGGTTTCACTCCATGTAAGAGGGAGTCCACGTTCATCCGAAATGCCCTGGCCTGTCGGTCCTCGGAACTCAGGCCAGTCTTCGGCGAGGATTGGTATGCAAAGCAGAAGTAAGAGGGGGAGAACTCTCATCGAAAGGCGTTCTTAGTTTGTCTCGTTGTTGTCTTCGTCTTTTACTGCGGGTGGCAGTCGCCGCTCGAATCTCACCAATTGGTTTTCTAATTGCAGTTGCATCTTGTCACGCTCGTGAGTTTCGCGGTCGCTGATTCTTTGGATCTCGTAGACCAACCGCTGCACCACGGCCGTCAGGTTCTTCACCTCTTGCTGCAGGCCCAATATCTCTTTATCGTGCCGCTCGACTTTCTGGGTGAGAGCAAGCAGGCGCGACAATACCTCATAAAGTTTTTTCCACATTCAACGTCGCCCTGATTTGCTCCATCATCACATGTGTTTCGGCCTTGAGGCGTTCAACCTCTGGCCATCTCTGCTCGTGCCCCTCATCAAGTTGTCGAAGGGCCTTCAGCAATTGGTCGATGGACGATTCGAGATTGGCGGCCTCTGCTTCAGATATTTCCAGTGTGATACTCTTGCTCATAGCGTTACTCTCCGAGCCCAAGTCTAGCATAAACACTCGATTCTTTTATGGCATTTCAGCTAGATTCTTACGTGAGACACCGCGCATCGGTCGGCTTATTCATGACCCACGAGTAATTGGGAAGGATGGATGGAAAATGGCTAACTCAAAGCGAGGCATCGGTCGCGAGATTCTGCGAGGTCTGCGAGAGATCAAACGTGGTCAGCACGGACGCGTCGTCAACGTTCCCAGTGTCGCGAGCATCCGGGAGAAGACCGGTCTTTCTCAGGAGCGCTTCGCAGCGTTGCTCGGCGTGTCGATTCGAACTCTGCAGGACTGGGAGCATGGCCGCCGAGTTCCATCAGGCGCGGCTCGCACATTGTTGCTCATTGCTGAACGCAACCCGAAAGCGCTGTTCGATGTTGCGTGACGACCAATCCCTCACACCGCCACCTTCTCAAGCCTCGACTGAAACGCTCGCGGGCGGAATAGGAACTCCACGATGTTCCCTTCGTGCGGCTGAAGCCAATCGAGTTGAATCGTCGGCACCGGCCCAAGATTCAACCTGTCGATGTGTGTCGCGTTCACCAGTTGGCTTTGAAACTTCTCATCATAAGTGATCGCGCTGCCTACGAGCGTCGATCCGATCCGCTTCAGTATCTCGTCTTGCGGACACCGCACTACGCTGACAAAGGGAAACATGAACTCGGTGTTGGCCAGCGTTCTATCCGGTGAGTCACAGTGAATCACCACCGGCCTTAGATACCCGCAGCGCTCCTTCTCCACGAGCCGCGAGCCAAACTTGGCCGTGACGTGTTCGACTCCCGCTTCATGCAAGCCGGACTCGATGCTCTTCCAAATAGCTTTCGCGGCGCCGGGTACCGTGAACGCCGCGAGGCTCGCTTGGGGATCTTCGGGCGGTTTGGGCTCGACCGTGCCCATTCGTTCGGCCAGCGCTTCAGAGATTTCCTTCGTACGTCGCGAGGCCCAGATGCCCGAGCAGTTGATGCACCCGCGGCCGCTGTTCAGAAAGACGCTGTCCACCATGATGTCGAGGTACTTCTCCCAGTCGTCTACCACGTCGTCGCCCAGCAGAATCTTGGTGAATCCCGGTCCGTGCACTTGAACGCGAGTGTCGCCTCGATAGCGTTCAACCGTCGGGGTGCCGCCAAAGATCATCGTGCGGTTCGATCGACGCACGACTTCCGCGCCCATCTCGCCGCCTCCCGGATAAATCGCGATCGCTTCTTTAGGCACTCCGGCTTCCGTGAACGCGGCGGCCATTCGATAAGGAGTCCACGGCTCCTGAGGACCGGGCTTGAGCAGCAAACCTATCTGCATCGGGATCACCGGCAGCCATAGCGTATGCACGCCAGGCGAATTCGACGGCAGCACCAGGCCCAGCACTGGCGCTTGGGCTTGATAGCTCACCATCACTCCGCGAGACTCGATCCCATAGCCGCGCGTCAGGATGTTCAGATCCAATCCCCGAGTGAGCGAGTCCAGAATCTTGTCCATATTCGACAGCACGAAGTGGTTCTTGCTCATGTTGCCCTTGCACATATGCTCAGGCAGGCCGGTGCTTGCGGATTGTTGGCGTGCGAAATCATCGGGTGTTTGCGCGCCGTCGCCCATCGGAAGGGTTGCATTCAGATAGAGGTCCCCGGCCTTCTTCATCATCGCTATCAGGTCCGAGACTGGGATCTCGGTGAGGACATTTCGAGCGCGTTCGGCCAGCCGCATGTCGCGAGCCAGCAACCCAGTGTTCGCCTGGCTCACTCGCGCGAGCGTTTCACCGGTGATGAAATGAACGACGTCGTCGGTATCGAGACTTGTGTAGGGCTGCCCCCATCTAAGAATTGGGATGTCTAGTATGGCCATTGTTTCCCTCTCAGGTTGTTACTACTCCGTTCGTTCGTAGGTCTGAAAGTCGCTAGGACTGATAATCTCAACCTTGCCGAATTGTTTGAGCACAAGCAGGTCTTTATCACCGGTGATGATGAGATCACAGTTGCCCGTCACAGCAATAGCAAGAATATTGTCGTCGTCCTCGTCTCGGCAGATGGGTGTATCGAGCCGGGCGGCTGTGACGACTTCCATCCGCGAGCGCAAAAGTGTCGTCGCCTCATCGGTCACTTCTGGCGTGCATTTGAATTTTTCAACCAATTTCCGCGTGAATTCGTCGAGGACGAAATCTGAGGTCACGAGCGTGTGCCGCCGGGCGCAGTATTCCAACAATTCATGACACACACCGCGAGCTATGAAGGCGGCAATCAGAACATTGGTGTCTAAGACGATTCTCACGAGACACGGTCAAAGACTTCTTTATCAGTGTAAGTACCCGGGATTTGGGCCATCATCCGTTCGCGAAGACTTCTAAAGCGCCGGATGAACAAATAGTCTTTGAGCGCGGTGTCGATGAGCTCGCTTCGTGACGCGCCTTCTTCGCGGACAGCATCGTCAAGCGCCGCCCTGGTTTCTTCCGGCAGATCGATAACTATTGTTTCGCTCATAGGGTCTACTCCAAGAACTTCACCGCAAGAATACCATGAAATTGTAGCTCGGGACCTCTCTCAATAAACGCCCACTGTTGTCTGGGCCGCGAGCTTGCGGAACGGACGAACTCCGCTCACGCCGTCCCACGGATACTGTTCGCAAGGCTTCTCGCGCTCGCCTTCGTCTCTCTCCAGGAACCCGGGAATGAATGTCTCTCGCGTCAGCGTAGTCAATCGCACGCGGCCGGTCTCGCCGTAATCGACGACCAGGTCGCGATCGTTGAACGAAACCACTTCGATGACGGCGCGAGGCTGCGGCGCATAGTAAGCGATCTTGTAGCCGTCCTCCGGAGTCACCGGCCTCGAGCAAGCCAACCCCATCAGCGTATTGCCGTAAGTCGGTGTCAGGTACACGCCCGGGCCCAGTAGCTCTTCCATCGCAAAGCGCGTGTACTGCGGAGTGAATTCGGTTCCGCCCGCGAAGATCCCGGTGATCCCCGACTTCGCAATGCTGGTCTCGCGATTCTCGAGCTCTTCGGCCAGAGCTTCGAGCAGCTTTGGCGTTGTGAACAGGCAACGGATATCGTGGCCGGCCCCGAGAACCGTGATCGCCTGATCGATCACGTGAGCTTTGTAGTCGTCGAGCGCTTCCGACTCGCCCCACTTGATCAGCTTGATGACCCAGCGCGGGTCGAGGTCTACGCAAAAGCAGATCCCGCCGCGATACTGGCACAGATGCTCGACCGCAAGCCGCAGCCTTCGCGGCCCCGAAGGCCCGAGCATCAGCCAGTTGGCGCCTCGCGGGAAATACTCATCCGGGAGCGTCTCGCTGAACATTTCATAGTCGATGCGGAAGTCTTCGATTTGAAGTCTGCTTTTTGGGACCCCGGTTGTCCCGCCGGTTTCAAAAGTGAAGAGAGGCTTGCCCTCGAGTCCCTTCGGCAGCCAGCGCCGCACCGGCCCTCCCCGCAACCATTCGTCTTCGAAGGGCGGAAACTTGCGGAGGTCTTCGAAGGAGTTGATCTCGCGTCTCGGATCCCAACCGAGCTTCGAGGCGAACTCTAACCAGAAGGGACAACCAGTCTCGGGGTTAAAATGCCAATCAACGATCTCGCGCACGTGCGCATCGCGCTGGGTTTTTGATTCTTGCGCTCTGAGGGATAAGTCTGTTGTAGCAACAATCATCCGGTTATTTGACTCCTTGATCGAGCCCTGATTCTTTCTGAGGGCTGGCAACTTGCCGCCCTCGAACATTACCCCAACGGGGTTTTAGCTCAAAGCCCAAGGTTGCTGTACTCGGCTACCTTGGGAATAATCGTAGTCCCGGCATCCGTCACAACCGCAACGGGGTTGCGGCCTGAATCAGACATCGGAGGAATCACCATGCCTCAGTCGCTCTCGGCTGTCTATATTCATCTTGTGTTCTCGACGAAAGAGCGCTGGCCATTCCTGCGAGATTCCGCGACGCGCGAGGCGTTGCACGCGTATTTAGGCGGCATCTCCAAGACACTCGATTGCCCGCCGATCATCGTCGGTGGAATGGAAGACCATGTCCACTTGCTCGCCCGGTTTGGCCGCACGATCACGCAAGCCGAGTGGGTCAAGGAGCTGAAGCGC
The DNA here is from genome assembly GCA_041497455.1 of Blastocatellia bacterium. GTDB lineage: Bacteria > Acidobacteriota > Blastocatellia > UBA7656 > UBA7656 > Onstottus_A. The sequence goes on from JBGQGO010000097.1 coordinate 5,482, forward strand.
GTTTCGAATCTCTGGTTGAAAGAACAAGGCGCCGCTTACCGCGGATTCCAATGGCAGGGTGGCTATGCTGACTTCTCGGTGAGCCAATCCAACCTGGAGCGGGTAAAGAGCTACATCGCCAACCAGGAAGCACATCATAGGAAGCTGACTTTTCAAGACGAGCTTCGCGCGCTGCTCCGCAAACATGATGTGGAATGGGACGAGCGTTATGTGTGGGACTGAGCCACAACCCCGTTGGGGTTGGACCGAATCGCCGATTGCCGCTGTTCCCAACGTAGCTGAGTTACAGCAACCTTGGGCTATGTGTTTCAACCCCGTTGGGGTTGCGAAGCCTGTTTGCAAAGTAGCAGCCATCCAGATGACGACATTCATATCCGATCATTTTCTCGTTCTACCGCTGTATCGACGCCTTCCAGGAATCCTCTCATCTGGCTGATAGGCTTAACCGGGATAAACTCAATGCGGTTATTGTAGAGCAGAACCTGTATCTTCTGGCCGGGTTGAATACCTAATGACTCACGGGCCGCGCGCGGAATCTCAATCTGAAAATCATCCGAGACAGTTACAGTGTCCATAACGCTTCTCCTAAACCAATCTCAATTTACGACATCGCCGCACCTTGGACAAGTGACGCCGGTGGTGTCGGCGATTTCGAAGTTAAAGATCGGCTTGCCCGCGAGTCACATCGGCAATTGTTAGCCATTTCATTGTTCCGTTCCTTGATCCCGCTCAGATTTCACAAACCATTATCCACTCTGTGAAAACCCGTGTTTTAGAACTGCTTTGTTGCCTTTTAGGACACATCAATCGAATCCAGCCATGCGGTCCAAGCCTCATGTAGGTTTCTAGACGCAGTCCGTACTTTGCTCCGCAGGCAATCTTCACCATCGTCAGCGGTCGTAAGGACTATATGCTTGTTGTCGTCGAGCTTCTATGCAATTCGATTCTGCTACTTCAACGATCAATTCTTCCTCCAGTCCGAGATGCCATGTACCCAGTCTTTTCGAAGCTGGAGAGTTACCTTCACAGCGTCGAGAAGCTCGCGCATCTCCTGTTGGCGCTCCCGAGCATCCGGCGGAGGTGTGCGTTTCCGGGCGGGCCGCTTGGATGGAGTCTCGGTTCGGCTTGTGGCCGTGATCTCAGGTTCCAAGAGCAAAAGCGCCCTGGCATTACTGATCAGCTGGAGTTTGTTATGGGCATGCTGAGTCTGAATCTCGCTCTCCTTATCAATCAGCTCTCGCTCCCGTTTTATGCCGTCCTCAAATCTGATCACTCCATGGTCTGCGAGTTCGCGAACGATCTTTCGCTCGCCTTCCATTATCCTAATGACTCCTTCTTCAAAGTCGTCCGACAATTTCATCAGATCATCCAACTTTCGCCGGATATCGGTGAAGGTTTGCTTGAGTTGATCTGCTTTTCGACGATCGATCTTACCTAGCGCCTGACGAGGAACCGATCCTTTGAAAAGAGTTGCACTAATAAGGACGTTTGTGTCGAATACAAATCGCAACTCATCCTTCATTCAGTATGGACTCCAGTATCTCTGGTGTGAGGCCGCGCACTTGGGCTCGATCGCTGATCATGTCCATCACTTCGGTTAGAGACATGTTGGGTTGTGTTGACAGTTCTCGCAGCCAAAGCCCCATCAGTAGCTGTATCTTCTTTCGATCTTCCTGAGATGCTGCGTTATAGGCATCGGCAATATCAGGCTCGACTTGGATTGAAGTAATCTCTGTTGACATCTGATCCGACTCCTCGCCACCTTAATGTTCCCGTCCGGTAATTACATACTATACCGTTGTGACTCGGTGTAGTGAATCCATGTTTTCCTGCCTCGCCGAACTGTCTGGGTTGGGTGCGGGTGAATTATTCGCCAAGCGCCTCGTTGACCAACTCTTCAAACGATGGAACCAGATCTCCGGCGTATTCGCGGAGGTAGTCCCTCACCCGATTCACATCCGCGCCGACTTTCACAAGCTCGATCACATCCACCAAGTCTCTGCGCCGTTTTGCCGCGAGCTTCATGTAAATCAGCACTTCAATAGGAACGATCGCCAGGCCTTCATTCATAAGAGGATGGTCAAGGACTTCCTCCAATTGCGGACCGAGCGAGACGGGCGACAGGTAGTCGATGCGCACGCCATCCACTTCGATGGGAACGCCCGCTTTGAAGGCCACGACCGAACCGTGATGTTCAAACGCCTCTTCTCCCACCAGGAAATCCACATCGACCGTGGCTCGAATGTAGCCGTGAGCGCCGACCGCCAATCCTCCAGCCAACGCATAGCGAATGCCAAGATCATTCAACTGAGCGGCGCTCTTGATCGCCGCGTCACGCACGCGCGGCGCAACGAAGCGAAACACTTCTTTGAGGTCCATAAGACCCACATTGCGACGAGGGATTTGAGCATACGATAGGTGCATGGTGGACTGATCCTTCATCCGCGCGCAAGCTCGACGGCTGTGGTGATCGCACCGTCGCGCGCGCAACTCGCCGCAGAGGCATACGCCTCGATCGCACGACGCGCCATGTTCGAGACTCCATAATGCTCTCGCACGCCGTCGAAGGCCCTTTGACCCAATTCCGCGGTCAGCGAGGGGCTTTCAATCAACGATAGCAGCCCCATCGCGAGACTCTCAGCGCCGGAACCATCGACCAGCAGTCCGCCGCCGGTGCGCTCGATGATCTCCGTGAACGAGCCTCTTCGCGGCTGAACAACCGGCACACCCGCGGCCATCGCCTCGAGCAGCGACATGCCCTTTGGCTCGTCATAAGTCGCCGGCACCGAGAGCGCGTCGAGTCCTTTCAGAAACACGAGCTTCGCTTCGCGATCGAGCACGCCTCGATACTGAAACTCGATACCAAGTCCCCAGTCGTTCATCTGACGCTCGATCCCTCCGAGGTAATCGTGGTGCTCCGGCGCAAGGTAGCCGGCGACTTCGAGTCTGATCCGCCGCTCGGGTGTTCGTTGTCTCAGCAGCCGATATGCGTCGCAGAGAACGTGCAGCCCTTTCTCAGGCGCGACCCTGGCGAAATAGCCGACTACGAACTCGCCCGACGCCAGGCGCGTGCTCTTTTCATAACCGTCGAAGCTAATGCCCAGAGGAACGACGTGCATCTTGCTTTCAGGGATGCCGAGGTTGCGGCACATAGCCCCGGCGTAGAAATCGCTCACCGCAAGAAAGCCGTCCACAAACTCGATGTTCGAGCGGATCAATTCCAGCGCCTCGCTGCGATAAGGTTCACCGAGACCGTCGATGAACAGGTCTTCGCCTTGCAGCGTGCAGAAGACCGGAAGATTCAGCTCACGCTTTATCGGCCCGGCCAACGCGATCAACAGCGAGTTGGGCAAGTTCACAACGTCGGGTCGCGCTTCGGTCTTGAGCCAGTCGATCAGATTGTCGAGTTCCTTGCGCTGATACCCGTCTTCACCTTTCAACATCGAGAGCGTCAGCTCTGCAAGGGACTGCGGATCGACTGCAATCGCGCGCCGCGCGACCAACTTCAACGCGGCCTCGGAGTCCCACAACCGGTCCAGCAGCTTCGGCGTGTGTCTGAACAGCGGAACGTGTTGTTCGAGATAGACGCTGATCCCGCCAAAGAAGACTCGATGCGTGCTGACGTTTTCTTCGTCGGTCAGCGTAGGCGTGTAGATCGGGACCAGCAGAACGTCGTGTCCTTGCTTCAACAGCTCGGCCGCCAGCGCGTTGTCCCTGAGACAACTGCCGCAGTACATACCCGCCGCGCCCGCTGTGATTGAAAGAATCTTCATGTTCGTAAGTTCGTAGTTCGGCCTTCAGGCGGAAGTTCGTAAGGTTGCACTGTGACCGCGTACGTAAGATACGAACTTCCGCCTGAAGGCCGAACTACGAACGCTAAACTCCATTTCAGTACACACCTTCAACGACGCTCGTCTGGAGCCGTGAGAAGGGCCTGACGTTGCGAACGCCGTCCCACGGATAGAGATCACAAGGCGGTTCGCGCTCGGCTTCGTCGCGTTCGAGAAAGCGCGGCATGAAAAACTCACGCGTCAGAGTTGTGAGCCGCACGCGGCCGGTTTCGCCGTACACGACGACTCTCTCGGGCTCGTCGGGGTCAACCACTTCGATCATGGCGCGCGGCGCCGGGGGATAGTAGATCACCGCGTAGTTGTCTTCAGCCACGCGCGGCTTGTGAACCGCCAGTCCCATCAGCGTGTTCCCATACGTCGGCGCGAAGTAAACGCCATCCAGCAGTTCTTCCACAGCGTAGCGGTAGAACTGCGGAGTCATCTCGGTGCCACCGCAAAACACTCCGGTTATGCCAACGCGCTTCAAAGAAACCTTATCGCAAAGCGCTTCAAGCAGCTTCGGCGTCGTGAACAAACAATGGATGTTGCCGTGAGCTTTCAACAGCGTGAGGCCCTGGTCGATCACGTGCTGCTTGTACTTCTCAGCCATCTCGCCCTGACCCCGCTTGATCAGCTTGATGACCCAGCGTGGATCGAGATCTACCATGAAACAGATTCCGCCGCGGTGCTGAGCGAGGTGCTCGACTGCGAGCCTGAGCCTTCGCGGACCCGTTGGGCCGAGCATCAGCCAGTCCGAGCCTTGAGGGAACGATTCGTCGGGAAGAGTGTCGCTGAACGCTTCGTAGTCTATTCGAAAGTCATCAATGTTGATTCTTGACTTGGGCACGCCGGTGCTTCCGCCGGTCTCAAAAGTGTAGATGGGGCGATCGGCATACGCCTTCGGAACCCATCGACGAACCGGGCCGCCGCGCAGCCATTCGTCTTGAAAGCCACCAAACCTGTCGAGATCGTCATAGCCACGAATCTCACGCCGCGGGTCCCAATCAAGGTGCTTCGCGTAATCCAGCCAGAACGGACAGCCGGTCTCTGGATTGAAGTGCCACTCGACTATCTCGCGAACCCAGGAATCAAGCGTGTCCCGTGCGTTTTTCATCCTCGATTCGAGGTCGGTTTCGGCCGTCGATTTCATTTCTATTCACCTTGAGACTGAGATTCGATTCTTGTCAGGGCCAGGCGGGCTGTCAAGACGGCTCACTATCGTAGCCCGAATCAACTTGTCCAAACTTGGAAACTCTCGATCGAGATATGCATTGCCGCCTTCAAAAATCTTTCCCTGTTTTCCCCCGCGCATTCCACCGCCCGCATCCTCTCCATACCCGGCGTAGAGCTGATCCGCGACGTCCATGCCTACTACTACCTTGCCGATGGGAGCAAACCCGTCTTTGTCCAATCGAGAGTTGTCGCTCAAGTTGATATACAGTTGGGTCGTTCGAGTGTCGGGTCCGGTCATTGCGTACGCTATCGATCCGCGAGTATTGCTTTCTCGTACAGGATCATCCGCGATCGTTTGCTCCTTCCAAGCCGCTGCAATAGCTGGATCGCCGGGAATGCCGAACTGCGCGATGAAACCAGGACGGACTCTGAAGAAGCGAGAATTATCAAAGAAGCCGGCACGCACCAGGTTATAGAATCGGTCAACGCCGCGAGGCGCCCAATCCCGATGAGTCTCGATCACGAAGCTTCCCTTGCTGGTTTCCATTCTCACCTTGAATACGTCGGGCGCTCGCTGGCTCCAAAGCTTGTGCTTTGGATTCATCAATACTGCTCGTGCGTCAGGCGCCTGAGCGTATCCGCTTCGAAGGTGATCGCAAGGGCAAGCTGCGACAATGAAGATCACCGCTGCGAATGCGGCGGTTGATTGACTTGAAGAAACCGCTCTTATCATTCTCTCTAGACGATTAGTCACTTTCGCTCTTGTTCCGACTCTTGAAGTAACCGGGCCAGATACTCCTTCCACAGCTCAGGCAGAGAATGCGTGCCGTGGCCGCGCGTTCTGTCGCTGATCGGGATCAACACATACTGCCCACGCTTCACGCGCTTGATTTCTCTCTCCAGGATTCCCAGCTCAGGCGGATTGACTTGATCGTCGGCAGAGTTGATCGCGATTAGAGGCGCTTTGATGCTCTCAAGATTCGGCGCAGGATCGTAATCGCGCGAAGCATCGAACGCATACAGCATATCGTTGGCATCAGTCCGGGCCAGTTGCCTGCGCACCATATCGTCAAAGAAGCGATCAGCCGACTCGCGCGTCGGCGCTTGCTTGTGCCATTGCAGGGGACTGCTGGTCATGAACAGCAGCGTGTAGATGGCCGTTGTCAGACCTCGCGGCTGAGACTTGTACTCGCCGTTGTTCCATTCAGGATCATTCTTGATGGGATCGATGACCATGCGCCGCATCATCCGATTGCGCCCTGCGATCTGAACCGGAAGACTCGCCAGAGGCATCAACGCGTCCATGAAGTCCGGATACTTCTCTCCCCACACCCACGTGTGCATGCCTCCCATCGAAGTTCCCATAACCAATCGCAGATGATTCACGCCGAGCCCTTCAGTCAGCAACCGATAGTGCGCCGTGACCATATCGTTGTAGCCATAATGTGGAAAGCGCGCGTGAAGTCCGTCGCTCGGCTTGGAAGACTGCCCGTGGCCTATGCCGTCAGGGAGTATGATGAAGTACTTCGTTGCATCAAGCGGTTGCCCGGGCTTGAAGAGCGCGCCGGCGAACTGATCTGAAATAAACCCGCCGCCTGAACCTCCTGTGCCATGCATTACGAGCACGGCGTTGCGGACGACTCCAGTAGCGTCACGCCGCGGCGTTCCGAGCGTGCGATAGTGCAGCTTCAGTTCCGGCAGCACCTCACCGCTATCGAACTTGAAGTTGCGGGTAGTGAAGTCGCCCTGCGCCGGAACCGGATTGTTTTGGCCCATCGCAGGCAAGTCGAGCGCGATTAGAAGGATGGTTACAGAGAGAAGACGACGATACATGCTTGGCTCCTCTTAGATCTCGGCCTCTCGCATAGAATGCTACTGCGTAGCGCGAGCAGACCAACGTGTCCAATGAATCATTTCTTGTCGCGGCGCTCGATCTTAGACCATGTGTCCCGAAGGCCGATTGTCCGGTTGAACACCAGCTTCCCTGACGCCGACGCCGGATCCACACAGAAATAGCCCAGTCGTTCGAACTGATACCGCGCGCCCGCGGCCGCGTCCCGCAGGCTCGGCTCGACCTTGCAGCCGGATAGCACCTCTAACGAGTTCGGATTCAGATTGGCGGTGACGTCCTGGCCTTCCTCAAGCTCATTCGGATTCTCTTTCGTGAAGAGCGTGTCGTAGAGTCGGACTTCGCAGTCAACAGCGTGCGCCGCTGAGACCCAGTGGATAGTCGATTTGACCTTGCGCCCGTCGGGCGTAGTGCCGCCCCGCGTCGCCGGGTCGTACGTGCAATGCAACTCGACGACATTCCTGTTGGCATCTTTTACTACACTGTTGCAGGTGATGAGATACCCGTAGCGGAGACGGACCTCTCGGCCCGGCGCGAGCCGGAAGTATCCCTTTGGCGGGTCTTCACGAAAATCGTCCTGTTCAATGTACAGGACCTTTGAGAATGGAACCCGGCGGCTTCCCATACTCTGATCTTCGGGATTGTTGACGGCGTCCATCTCCTCGACGAGATCTTCCGGATAGTTGTCGATGACGACGCGCAGTGGCCGCAACACTGCCATCACGCGCGCCGCGCGCTTGTTCAGGTCTTCGCGGACGTAGTACTCGAGAGCCGACAGTTCCACAGTGTTATTTGTCTTGGAGACGCTCGTGTTCGCGCAAAAGCTGCGGATGGCTTCCGGGGTATAGCCGCGCCGGCGCATCCCGCACAGCGTGGGCATGCGCGGATCGTCCCAACCTTCTACGTGGCCTTCCTGCACCAAACTGAGCAGCTTGCGTTTGCTCAGCAGCGTGTAGGTGATGTTGAGCCGGTCGAACTCAAACTGCTGAGATGGAAAGATGCCGAGCTGTTCGATA
>JBGQGO010000098.1:0-13287 GCA_041497455.1 Blastocatellia bacterium
CGCTCAGCAGAACCACGCTTCAGTCAATCGCGGCGGGCGCAACCGAGCGGGATCAACCGGTGGCGCTAATCGACCCGCGCGCCTGTCCCCTCGAGCTGCGTGAGCCAACTTCAGAATCGTATAGAACGTCTCCGCAGCGTCCTCATTCCTGACTGCCGCTTGCTCGACAAGTGCGCTGACTCGGCTGTGCAGTTCGTCCATGCGCGGGTCGGGATGCGCCCACTCGTAGGAGAACGACTCTTGAACCAGACTTCCGAGCCACTGATCACTTTCGGGCTGCGACAACAGTAGCGAGCCCGGCGGAACAAGCAAGCGAACGCTGTACTGAACCGGGTCCACGTGATCGATCAAGTCCTGGGATTCTACAAACTCGAGAATGTCTATGTAGTCGTCGGTTGTCGCCCACGGCGTGAACGAAACAAACGTCGGCCTCATAACGATTCCGGCGCCGCGCAGTATCCGAAGCGCTTCAATAACGTCGTCCTGCGTGTGACCTTTTTCCAGACGATCGAGCACCGTATTGCTCAACGACTCGACCGCCGACACAACAAAAATGCAGCCGGTCCGCGCGAACTCGGGAATCAGCGCTCGGTGCTTGAGGATGTGCTCGACCTTGGCGGTGAAATCAAAGGTGAGTTGCGGAAACTCTTCGTGCATCGCGCTGGTGATGCGAAGCGAGTGCCCGGGTCCATTCAAAAAATCCGGATCGCCAAACGTGATGTGGCGCGCGCCCGAAGCTACGAGCCCGCGAATGTCTTCGAGAACAATTTCCTCAGGCACTACGAAGAAGCGGCCGTTGTACACAGAAGGGATCGGGCAATGCGTGCAGTGATGCAAGCATCCGCGGCTCGCTTCGACATAACCCACGAGCCGTTGCTCGCCGTTGTACTCGAGCTTCGCGTAATGCTCGAGCGGCACAAGCGCTCTGCGGTCGGGCGCAGCGAAGTTGAGCCGCTCGAGCACCGGCTTCGATGCGCGGCTTCGAGTGCTAACTTCCTTGATGTCGATCGGCGCTCCAGCATGAACCGCTCTTATGAGTTGGACGAGCGCTTCTTCAAACTCGCCGCCGATCACCGAGTCCGCGACAGTGTTGAGCAAATAATTCGAGTTGAGCGACGCATAGAGACCATAGAAACAAATGTGACATTCGGGGTTGAGCTTGCGAATCTCTTGCGCGACTCGCAAGCCCAGCCGCAACGCAGTGTGCATTGGAACCGATATCCCAACGAAGCCGGCGCGCTTGACTTTGTCCGCGTCGAAGCCTTCGACCGAAACGTCCATGGTTTCGGCTCCATAGCCGGCCCGGCGCAACAGCCCCATCGGCATCGCGATACCGGCAGGCTGATGACCCAGCTCGTAGCACGAGACAAACAAGATCGATTTCGCGCGGGTTCCTGTTTCGCTCATTTAAGAATGATTGTAGAACTGAGGCGAGACTTTAGCCATCTACCGGCTATGAGAAAGGCCCGTGACGGGATCTAGGTTGCGGCGCTACTATTCTCGCTGCATTGCGCAGAGCGGTCGTCTTGAAATGGGCCTGACGCTCGACGCTGGCCCTTGCGCTGCCTTGCGGGCGCGATCCTCTTACCGTGGAGATGTGAGCTAATGAAAACTGAACAACTGATGCTGATCCTGATGGCGCTTCAGACGCTTATCTTCGGTCTTACCTTTGTTGGGTTGGTCCGGCAACTTAGACGTATCAATCAGAGCATGCGCAACGACGCTTACTCGAAAGCTATTGATGATTATTCCCGCATTACCCAATTACTGCTTGAAAAACCAAATCTTAGTAGGATCTTTTACTCAGCTAATGCCAGCTTCAAGAGTCTGGATAGCGACCAGCAAGATTTCTACAATTATCTTGCCCTGGCGCTGGGGTTTTTGGAGCGCATATATTTGCTTTTCAAACAGGGATTGGTTGATCGCGGGACCTGGGAGTCCTGGGAAAGATGGTTAACGCTGCACTGGTTCCAATTTGAGCTGTTCGATCTTTTCTGGAAAAACGAACGCACCTTCTTCAGCCCCGACTTCTGCCAGTATGTTGACGATCAGCAGAAAGACTTCCGAGCACACCCCTTACCATAGTTAACCACTCCGCCGCGGCACAGATCCCGGCGTGCGATTTTTGTCGAGTAGATCAGCCGTTGCTGGCTTCTACCCTCACAGATCCCATCGTGCGGCGTTACCGCATTAGACTCTTCTGAGGGTTCACTTGTTTCATCCGTGCCTCCATACGCTCATATTCCCCGAGGTACGCGCGCATCAAGCTTTTCCATAGTTTCCCATCTCCGCCACGCCGTTTTCGTTGGGATTTCAGCGGTAGATTTCTTCCAGGCGGTGCGTAAGCCGGCGAGCTTCGGCCCAGCCAGCTTCTACGAAGAGGTCGAGAACCTCCAAAAGCGCTGAGAGGCATTCGGATTCTCCGTCAGTGTCGTTTTGGAACAGGTCGCGATAGTCGGCGAGGACGCGCTCAATGAGTTTCACTACGTCTCTAACGGCGAGAGACTCGTGCTGAAAGCCCGCCACCGCGCTGCTCCGGATGGATTGGGCGGCGAGTAGGAAAACTTCATTGGGCGCGCACGGCAGCAGGTGGTGGAGCGTTTGAATGATTTGATACGCAGTGTGCGGATGAAGCTCGGCAGCAAGAGCTGTGAAAAGCGGAGCAGCCTCAACCCAGAACCGGCGCAACTGTGCCGGAGACAGCTCTTTGCCGCTGTTGCTCTTCTCGTGGTAGGCGCCGCAGGCGAAGTAGAGTTGCGTGGCGACGCCGTCCACCAAACCCGCGACACGGTCTAAGTTCTCGCGCACCGGCTTGACCGCTTCAACGTCCGGTTCGCCGTCCTCGTAAAGAGCGAGCAATGCCTCGCGATGCTCCTTCAATTTTATCTGAGCCGTAGTCAGCACTCTGGAAAAAAAGCTCCATGTCCTTGCCCGAAGCGCATTAGTCTGCGCGTCCGGCTTTACAGCGTCGCCTGCAGTCAACCATCCGCGCGCTCGGCATTCATATAGCTGAGCATTGAGAGCGTGACTTGCTCGTTGGCTGTCGCACCCTGCGATGAGGTTGACGATGAATGCCTCGCACTCCCGGTCCCCCGTTTGCAGGAATCGGAACAGGTGGATGTTTGCAAGCGTCTCGTGGATGTGGTTATCAGCGGGCGCGCCCTGCATTGCACGGGTGGCAATCAGCCGGAGCCTCGGCGTCACTTTGTCGGGCGCTCTTTGCCAAAGGAGGCTTATGGAAAGCAGCAAGGCATCGAGCACTGAAAACCGTCGCTCGTTGGCGAGGAACCTATCTATCAGTTCCCACATCAGGTTAGGCAATGGTTGCTCCAACACTGCCAGCCTGTCGGCGAGGTTGAATCGCACCGGGTGAGATTTGTCGAAGCAAAGCTTACGAAGCGCGGCGACGATCCCTTTGTCCGCTTGTCCGAGGCGATATGCAAGGAACGGCAAGCCACACGCGGAATCGATGCGCGGCGAAGGGGAGCTCCAGCTTGGCCAACCGTCTATCTTAGTGTCTCCGTCATCACCCGCCTTAGGCATTGGGTCTTTCGCCGCTTTCAGGAGGATTCGCCGAACAGTTATCCAGCGGCCGCTCGTCTTGTGCCACGTGGCGTGGCGAGCAATGTTCGCGCATGCCTCGACGAGATGGCGCCAAACTTCCTCCGCCATTTTCGGTTGCCCCTTGGCGCGCGGCTTCAACATGCGCTCGCATTTTTGAATCACCGCCCAATGGCGCTCGACTTCCTTCACATCGAACTTGTTGTTGTCACGTTCTCTGAATGGCTTTAGCGCCTCAAGCAGGCTAGACCTCTCCTCGCGATCGGGTTCCTTGAGATCAACCAACTCGTCATCATCAAAGGTGAGTGAATTGACTCGCGGTCCTTCGGGCTTGCGATTCGACGGAAGCGCTTTTTCTGTTTGCCGCTCTCGCCACAAGTTCCGAACAGGGCCGACCACGATGTTTTGTTCCTCCAGTGCACCAAGGAGCCGATTCCGAGCATATTCGACCCAAGACGGCGTTGGCTTTCGGCGTTCTCCTTTTCGTAGCCGGACGTGCTTCGGTAAATCGAGGACTAGCTTCTCCAGCCGTTCGCGCTGCGCGATATCTCCCGCCTTATGTAGCGCGCCGAGCAAGGCGGTGCCGCCATAGGCGTAATCCGGGTGGGTAAAGAACAGCGTTTCATTGAAGACGCCTTCCAGCAGAACACCCAACGTGGAAGGATGCTCGGCGCCAGCTCCCATCAGGACGGTCCACATGAGCGAGGTGCGATTGCGGACCGCGAAGCGGTCGAGTGCCACAGTCAGACGGGCGGTATCGTTCGCCGCAGACCATTCGCGCAGCAGTTTCTCAAAATGGGAAACTATGCGGTTCTCCTCGTGCTCAAAGTCCCGTCCCCAGACGTGAGAGTAATCCTCGACCAGTTCGCATGGCACGCCGCGAAACGGCATCGTTGCCAATGTGTCCCGCTCATTGTTCCGCTTGTCTCCGCGTCGCCGCACGACAGCGTTCCACGCGATGCAGGCAGCCTCGGTCATCAGCGCCGCGTTCGCGCCAGTGCGGGCTTCGTAATAGTCGGCCAGTGCGTACTGGATGCCGTTCCACTGGTCGCTGCTCTGAATGCGCCTCGGAAGAATTGCCGTTCCGAATGGCTCCCATTGACCGGTTTGCGGTTCGGCGGCAAATGCCGCCTCGAACAACCGAAGCACAATGGCATCGCCTTCAACACCGAGGTGTTTGATATTGTGCGAGAGATCGAACAGGTCGTAGTGTGGAAACTGGACAAGCCGTTCCGGCGTGAGCAATGTGAGCAAAGCACGTTCAGTGTCAGCCGGCGCTGCGGTGAAAGTGCGGCAGAGTGTCTCGGTGGCAACGAGTGAGGCATAGCGCCAGCCCCTCGACACTTCTTTCGCGACGTGGTGTGCCAGAAGGCCGCGCGCGGCTGCGTTCAACGCAAGGCATTGGACATCGTCGCTCGGGGCACCTACTGCGTTCAGTCGAGCTAGGATGTGAGTGAGCGGCTCTTCGATGGACGCACTCCCCGGCAACAACCCCGCCAGTTCTTCAGCGAACGCACACCAACCTGCTGACCCCGCGCGAATCGCATCCGCACTGGCATCTTGGAGTCCAGAAGCCAAATGTCGCAGAGCCTTCTGAGCTGGGGAGTCGGCGTTACTGGCAGTACCGACAGCTAACAGCAGCGGCTGCAAGTCGGAGAGCGATTCGACGCGACGAGAGGCTAGAATCGGAGCAAGGATGCGCGTGATGCCGTGCAACTTGGTCACGCTTTCCAAGCGAAGCGCGGATGCCCAGAATCCCTCGCGCCTCTCGTCACCATCCCAAAGCTCCTCTAACGCAAATAGGAAGCTCTGCCGGTAGAAGATGGGTAGAAGTGGTTCGCGCACGGCGAATTCGCAGAAGCGTACTCGTGTCGTTGGAATCAGTGTCCGTGCGATGGCGTAGTCGTGTAGGAGATGATGAGTGAAGCAAATTTCATCGTCGCCAACACGTGTGCCAAGCCGGAGTGGGGGCGCTTGGAGAATACCGCGGCTGCGAAGGTCGCGGACGGCCGTGCGTTCTGGGGCACCCAATGAAAGCTCTTTTGCCGAAAGCGACATACTGCGAGCATCCACCATGTGACGACAAATGGCCTTTAGCGTGACATCACGTTCGTCCGCGCCCTCACCTTCCTCTACGCGAGTGCCCCAGAATTTCCTCAGCAACACTGCCGGGCTGTTCCAGTCCGCAAGGCGCGAGGGATTCACACCGTCGCGTAACAACTCGGCGGCGAGCCGCAGGTAAAACGGTGAGCGATGGATTGCGCCGGACTTCGCGCTCTTGCGCGCGCCTTCGACAAAAGGACTGATTTCGGCGCGCCGTGAGACTAGGCCGTCCAACTGGGCTTCGGACAAACCAGTGAGATGAAAATGCGCGACTCCGGCGAAATCGTTCGAAGAGTGGCCGGCGACCCCGCTGCCGGGAAATGCCTCGCGAAGCTCCCGTCCGTGCTTCAAGTCGAATTCGCGAACGCTCGCGATAACCGTCCAGCCGCACTGTCCTTCCTGCACGTCGCGGAGCAGGCGACGGAGCATTTTCTGAGTCTCAACGTTGCGCACGGCGTCGAGTGCATCCGTGATGAGAAAACCGTGCGAGCCGTCCGGCCAGTTGGCGAGGACTTCATCGAGCGCATGGGCAAAGTCAGGTAGGTTGGCCGATGCCTTCCAATCCCGACCGAACACTTCCTCCGCTAGGAGCAAGGCCACGGGGAAACCATCCCTCTGCAATGCCTCGACGAGCGGATGAATCAAACCACTCTTTCCGCAGCCCGGTTCGCCTGTGATGAGGAGATGGCCAGACTTCGCCGCTCCAAGCAGGGCGCAAAGTTCGTCGGTGCGCGGAATGTGAACCGCGTCGGCGGGCCTCGGGCCAAAGCGAAGCGTAGTGTGCTCTTCTAAGCGTGTGAGGTTGCGGCTCGTCAACTCGCGGAGGCGGGCGATGTCCTCGGAGTAGTCGGGGGGTGATTTGAGCGTCAGGCGATCGGCAGTCAACGCACGACGCAACGACTGCGGGGTGACGCGAACACCACGCTGGTTAACTCCTGCAAAGAACTGTTCCAGCTTTCCCCAAAGACGCCGCGCCTGCTTTGGGTCCGCAACGACATGGCTGCGGATGTCACCTTCTGCGTGGCGCACGAATGGCTGGCCGGGCCCAAAATCGTAGACCTCCACATACACCTGCCGGAGGAAGCGCCGTAGTTCATCCTCTGCTGGCGAATTGCCCGATTGTCTCTTCCATACTTTCCTTGCCACCGACAGCAGCGCTTTCAACGCCTCTCTCTCTTTCGCCCCGCGAGCGTTTAAGAACTTGGAAAGAGAAACGTCCCCCGCGTCATCGCGGTGCGCTTCGAGGGCTTCCGGCAGGTGGTGTGTTGCTGCCCGACCGACACAAGCAGGAACCGCCCAGAGAAGCCGGCTCTTTGCGCGCGCCGCACTGGACAACTTCAGAAACTGGCGCACGAAGGAGTCTACCGTGTCCGCGAAAGCTGGGCTCTTCGGTGTGAGCGAGATGGTTGCGTTCCGTTCTTTCGCCGAGATGAAAACGCAAGCTTCAGAGTCGCCGCGAAGATTCACGACAACGTCGTCCACCGACTCAGGTGCTTGCATGGTGATGGCCGATACTTCCGTTCCATCGATTCCATCCCAAACGGAACATTGGTTGCCCGACAACATTTTCACAGCGATGAAGGCAGCCACGCGGACTTCGTAGTTCACTCCGCCGGCGTTGGCCCGGCCGCCAAAGCAATGGCTTCCGTTCTTCACTCGGGTAGGGGCATTCGGTCGTTTTTTACTCTGTTTCATGCAAGCAACAGCCGGTCGGGTCTTTCAACAACGCAGTTCGCGAGAGGTCATTGTAGTCTTACGCATAACATCGGTTCAATTGCTCACCCGGTCGAAGCATCTTCGCATCTTGACGCTAGCGAGAATACGATTTGCTCTTGTGGGTGACGTGATCCGGATAGCTCGATCTCGACAGAAAGTAAGCAAAACCTTGAGAGGTGAAGTATTCACTCGACAATAAACTCAAGTCTCGCGTGCGCTTCGCGTAGCGCGGCTTCAACTCGATCAGGAGTATCCGCTCGGCTGAAGATGAAACCGAGATAGCTCGCTCCCTCGGGCGGCGGCAGGATTTCTTGAGTGATGTGCGCCGTGATGATCACGTCTTCAATGTCAGCCACACCCTTCGCGGCATTCACTCCGAGCACCTCTCTCAAAGTCCCAGCGCGGGGGATCGGGATCATCATCACGCCCGCCGCCTGACTCTCGCGCTCGACGCGCATAACGTCTTCTCCAAGCGCGTGCCGAATGATCAACTCTTCGAGCGACATCCCAGCGTCGAATCTCAATGCCCGAGAGCACAGTCCGCCGATCGCGCGAGCCGCGACTTCGATCACCCACGGGCCTCGCTCATTCACGCGCAATTCAGCGTGCACGGGCCCTTTGGTCAGGCCCATCGCGCGAGTCGCCGCTGCGGTTGTCTCGACTATCTGCCGTTGGACATCTCGATCGAGACGCGACGGCGTCACGTAGATCGTCTCCTCGAAGAAAGGCCCATCGAGCGGATCAGGCTTATCGAATATCGCGAGCACGCGAAACTCGCCGCCGGTGACCAATCCTTCAACCGCGACCTCAAAGCCCGGAATGAACTCCTCAACAAGCGCCTCGCGCGCAAGAGCGCCTCCACGCCGCGCGAGCTTCGGGTCGCCGACGATTCGATCCAGCCGCCGCGCGACTCCCGCGAACTGCTCTTCGTTATCGGCTCGCATCACGCCTCGGCTTGTCGACAGGAATACCGGCTTGACCACGCACGGGTAGGTGACGCGAGCGGCGACCGCGCGCGGGTCCTCGTCCAAAGAGAAATGCCAATACCGAGGCACCTGCACGCCGCCGCGGCTGAGCACGTCGCGCATGCGATGCTTGTTCTTAGCTGTGATCGCGGCTGGGACGGAGTTGTGCCGGAGCTTTAGTCCGTGAGCTACCGAAGCGGCGACGACGGCGGTGTCTTCATCGACGGGTATGACCGCATCGATCGGAAACTGAGCGGCAAACTCTCTGGCCTGACGCGCGGCGCGTTCGGGGTCAGAGAAGTCGAGTTCCAGCAAGCCCTCTGGGTTCTTGCCCGCGAGAGTGCTCGGCTGTTCGGATGCGGCGACTACGTCCACGTCGAGTTTCAGAGCGGCATCGACGAAAGCCTTCGTGCGATAGGTCGTCGTGGGCAGGAGCAGAAGCACGCGCGGCATACTGTTGACCATGCTCTCTTGTGTCGTCTCCGGTTTGCGGGACACATCGAGAAGACTAAATGAAGAGTTCGGGCGAGACGTTGAAGAACTGTGCAAGCGCTCTTGCTTGCGCTTTGCTGATCCCGCGCTTACCACCGATCACCTCGGAGGTCGTTCCCTTAGAACCGAGTACGCCCCATAACTCACTGGGCTTCACAGCGCGCGCCTCCATCAGCTCAAGCAGAATGCAACGCGGAGTGGATGCGTTCAACTGGTAGTTCCTGTCTTCGAAGTCTTGAACGAGATGTGTCATCAACCTCAGCAGCGCCTGTTCCTCGGCAGTCAGCTTTTCTCCCTTGTCGATTAGCGTCTCCACCTTCGCAAGCACTCGGTTATTCTGTGCTTCCGTTGCAACTACCATAGAGAGAGTCTAGCTGATGTTCCTCATCGGGTCGAACAAGGCGCGCGTCAGGTTTTCTGGCATACCCACCTTTCACGAGACTGTGTGAAAGCTCCGGGAATACCACCCACGGCAGTGGGTGGATGGTTCAGGGCCAACCTACACAGCGGCGCGACCGGGATTCCCGGTTTCCCCTCTCTCCCCTCGCGGCGCGAGGGGAGAGAGATATAACACAAAGGGGCGGGCCGCTCTCTTTGTAGACAGCGCTTGAACCATCCACCCACTGCCGTGGGTGGTATTCCGGAGTTTTCACATAGCCTCGCACGAGGTGGGTATACGCGAAAAATCTGAAGCGCCCACTGTCGAACAAGGGTTGGTCCTGGATTCCGCTTTCGGTATATTAAACCGAGGGTAAACAAGATGCGATTGACCGAAATGGTTTCGTGCGCAGGTTGAGCGGCTAAGCTTGCGCCGCGCGCGCTCGCTCAGGTGCTGAGCGGGCTACCGAAACAACCATACGACCCGAACGTGATTGTCGGCTTCGACCTCGCCGACGATGCGGGAGTATACCGTCTACGCGACGACCTTGCGATCGTCCAGACGCTCGACTTTTTTACGCCGATAGTCGACGACCCGTTCGATTATGGACGCATCGCCGCGCTCAACTCGATCAACGACGTGTGGGCGATGGCCGGAACTCCAATTACCGCGCTGGCCATTACTTGCTTTCCGAAGACGGGCGTCGATTTTTCGATACTTGCTGAGATCATGCGAGGCGGGCTTGAGGTCCTGACTCAACATGGAGTCGCGTTGCTGGGAGGTCACAGCGTAGACAATCAGCAGATAATGTTCGGCTACTCGGTCACTGGCGTGATTGATCCCAACAAGGTCGCGACGAATGCCGGAGCGCGTTCCGGCGACGTTATCATCTTGACGAAGCCAATCGGAACCGGCGTGATCTCGACTGGAATCAAGTTCGCCAAGACCCCGCCTGACGTAGCGTCCGCCGCGCTCGAAACGATGTTGACCTCCGGCAAGGCCGCTGCCGAAGCGATGCGCGAGTTCGGCGTCAAGGGCGCGACCGACGTGACCGGCTTTGCGCTGCTTGGACACGCGTGGGAGCTTGCGCGCGCAAGCCGGGTTACAATCGAGTTCGACTCGCCGCGCGTGCCGCTCTTGCCCGGCGCTCTCGATCTCGCGAGCGCGGGCCTGCTAACAAGCGGCGACAAGACCAATCGCGAATACGTCGGCGAAGACATCGAGATCGCCGACAGCGTTAGCAAAGAAATGGGCAACCTGCTCTATGATCCGCAGACTGCGGGCGGCCTGCTGATAGCGATTCCGGCCGAGCGCGCGGACGCGCTGCTTGCGAGGCTCCGTGAAAGTTATCCTCACGCGGCAAACGTCGGCCGAGTAATGGAGCGGGGTCCCCATTCGCTGATCGTGACGTAAGCAACCGACTGTCTTGAATGAACTGCTCGTGGCCGCTTTAGTCTTTGGAGCTCAAACCATGCCAGAAGCAAAAGAATATGACGCGATTGTTATTGGCTCGGGTCAGGGGGGCACGCCGCTCGCCAAAGCCTTGGCCAAGGCCGGATGGAGGACCGCCATCATCGAGCGCGAGTACATCGGAGGCACGTGTGTCAACTTCGGGTGCACGCCGACGAAAACGATGTTCAACAGCGCGCGAGTAGCTTATCTCGCTCGGCGATCCGCTGAGTATGGAGTTCACACCGGCCCGGTCACGGTGAACATGAGCGAAGTCCGCGCGCGCAAACAAGGCGTCGTCGATAGCTTTCGCGACGGCGGACTCAGAGCGATCGAAAAGACGACCGGTCTCGATCTGTTGAAGGGCGAAGCCAGCTTCACCGGTCCGAACTCGATTGAAGTTCGAATGAACGATGGCGGTAAACAGTTACTGGCTGCCGGCAAGATCTTCATCAACACAGGAGGGCGGCCGTCGACTCCTGAGGTTGAAGGGCTGGACAGCGTTCCTTATCTCGATTCGACTTCGATTATGGAACTTGATCAGTTGCCGGAGCACTTGCTGGTGATGGGCGGCGGCTACATTGGACTCGAATTCGGCCAGATGTTTCGCCGGTACGGCAGCCAAGTGACGATCGTGCATCGGGGCGACCGCTTGCTTGCGCGCGAAGACCCCGACGTCGCGGATGAGATAGCGAAGATTCTGCGCGAGGACGGAATAACCTTGCTCTTGAACTCGGAGGTTTCGCGCGCCAGCCGCGCGGCCGGTCTCATCCACCTGACAGCGCGGACTCCGCGGCGCAACCAGACTCTGACGGGCACGCACCTGCTCGTCGCAGTAGGGCGAACGCCCAACACTGAACGGCTCAACCTTCATGCTGCGGGAGTCGAGACCAACAAGCGCGGCTTCGTAGAGGTCGACGATTGGCTCCAAACCAACGCGCCAGGCATCTATGCGCTTGGCGATGTGAATGGTGGGCCGCAGTTCACTCACATCTCTTACGACGACTTTCGGATCATCCGGACGAACCTTATCGAAAGCGGGGACGCAACCACGACAGATCGACTCGTGCCGTACACAGTTTTCATGGACCCGCAACTCGGCCGGGTTGGGTTGACCGAGACAGAAGCGCGCGCGCGCGGCTTGAACATTCGCGTGGCTAAACTACCGATGGCTCACGTGGCTCGTGCGATTGAGATGAGCGAGACTCGCGGCTTCATCAAGGCGGTCGTTGACGCGGACACCAATCAGATACTTGGTTGCGCGGTGCTGGGAGTAGAGGGCGGCGAGTTGATGGCGATGTTTCAAATAGCGATGATGGGCCGGGCGCCATACACTGTATTGAAGGAAGCGATCTTCGCTCACCCGACGATGGCGGAGTCGCTGAACAATCTGTTTGGCGCGATGGATGCTTCGTAGTTTAAGTATTTGCATGTCGTCTATAGAGAAGTTAGTCTTGATGACGGGTTCATTGTCACGGCGTATGTCGCACGTAGAGTTAATAAGAGGCGAGCCATATGGCGAGAAGACGACCATTGAGTGCTGATGCCGACCGATTGTTGACGCTCGCGACGCGCCGCGTCAAGATTCCCGCACTTCCGTTTCGAGTAGAGTACGATCCTGATGTCGACACGCTCTACATTCGATTTAAGGACGGCGTGTCTCCTACTCACAGCAAGGACGATCCGGATAATGGTTTAGTGTATGATTACCGAGGCCGGTCGCTCATTGGTATTGAGATTCTGGACGCGTCGCAAGATTAAGTAGTTCTCGAGCGGCGCCCTACCTACGTCTTTGGATCCTCACGTCACGAGAGACTGACATGCAACCTAAGATAGACACTTCCAAATCATCGACAATCGCAACGGAAATCATCGATCTGTTCCTGGAGGTTCGAGCGCGAACTATGCGCATCGTCGAGCCGCTGGAGATCGAAGACTATGTTGTGCAGACCGCTCCATACATGAGTCCGCCTCGATGGCACATCGGCCACACCTCGTGGTTCTTCGAGCTGTTGCTGAAGGATCATCTGCCAGGCTACGAAATTTATTCGGAAGAGTATCTCTTCTACTTCAACTCATACTACGAGCGCTTCGGCACTCGCATCGACCGCGACAAGCGCGGCACTCGTTCGCGCCCGACGGTGAAGGACACTCTCACCTACCGGAGACGCATCGATGAAGCGATGCTCGATCTTCTCGGCAGCGCTCAAGACAATCCGAAAGCCGGCGAGCTTCCGCTGCTCGTAAGGCTTGGCCTCGAGCACGAGATGCAGCATCAGGAATTGCTGGTGTATGACATCAAACACCTGCTGTGTGACCTCTACGAGCCAACGTCGCGAGGCACCCTTCCCTCGCGCGACAAAGTGAACGGGATGGCGGAAGTGGAAGGCGGTCTGTTCTTGCTTGGGCATGCGGGTGATGAGTTCGCTTTCGACAACGAGAAACCTGCGCACCGCGTCTTCGTTCAGGATTTCGCGATCGACCGTGCCCCGGTCACCAGCGGCGAGTATCTCGATTTCATTCGCGATGGCGGCTACACCGATTTTCGCTGGTGGTTTGCAGAGGCATGGGATTGCATTCACAGGGAAGCGTGGCAAGCGCCGTTGTATTGGGAGCTGCACG
>JBGQGO010000099.1:0-13237 GCA_041497455.1 Blastocatellia bacterium
AGCATGTATGAACTCGCCTTTTGCTGAGCAGGATTATCGCGGAGCTCGCGCTGGAACACGCCGGGATGCGGCGCGTTGATGATGACGAGTTTCTCGAGATAGTCGGGGTGAGCAATTGCGAACGCCCAGGCGATCGCGCCACCCCAATCGTGCGCTACCAGAATGAACTTCTTGTGACCGAGCTTCTCGGCGAGCGCGCGCAGGTCTTCGACCAGGTACTTAACCTGATACTGATCGACGCCGGCAGGCTTCGACGAGAGGTTGTAGCCGCGCATATCCGGAGCCACGGCCTGGTAATCTCCCCCGAACTCCGCGAGCTGGTTCTTCCACTCGTACCAGAACTCGGGGAAGCCGTGAACAAACATGATCAACTTCCCTTTGCCCGCAGTCACGTAGTGTAGGCGGACCCCATTCACATCGGCGTATTCGTGTTTGAGCATTGGCGCCTTCGCTTCCTTCTTCTGGTTATCGGCTTTGACGGCCGGCTTTTGCTGGCCAGCGGCGTAAACGCAAGCAGCCACGGTCAGGAGCGCGGCCGAGATAAATCGATGCATAACGGTGAGCTTTTCTGTCTTCATGGTGTGGCGGTTTTCCTGCAAGCGTCCTCAGGCGGCTACTTTTTCTTGTTCGGATGAAGGTACTCTTGCGGCGGGCCCTCGTAGATTGTGAAGCAGCGCTGGCAACGATGAATCGTATTGCCGGGCACCGCCTTTCTGACAACTTCAGGAGGAGCGGTGAGCCACTGTTTCACATGCCCCCAGCAGTTCTTTTCCTTTTCGTCTTTCACGGTGCAAACGGTTTGCCCGGGCAAGAGGGCGTGGTACTGGCCGGTCTTCTCAGTGCCCGGCTGAATTCCCTTGGATTGAATGCCGGCCATGCCAGCTTCGACCATCACGTTTACCCCCGTTAATGATTTCGAGGCCGCAATCTTATGGCACGGGCGCGTTGTTGGTCAATCGGCGAAGACAGAAAACAGAGTGTCAAAGCGACGCTTTAAGATTTCTTCTTTGCAGAGGTATAATAGCATAACTATGAAACAGTACTCGGATATCGTGGCGTTCGACCGTAGTGGCGAGCTCGCGCTTCTTGTCGAGGTGAAGAACAAACGCGGAACCACTCCTGAATGGGCGGCCAAGATGCGACGAAACATGTATGCACACGGCTTGCTGCCCAAGGCGCCTTTCTTCCTCCTTGCCCTTCCTGACCGCTTCTACTTTTGGAGAAACGCTAGTCCGACTGAGGAACTGGCGGAGCCGACACTACAGGTCGATTCGTCACCATTTCTCCAGCCTTATTTCGAAAAGGCCGGAGTGTCGTCGGAAGATGTGACCGGGAAAAGCTTCGAGCTGATCGTCACTGCTTGGCTGAGTCACGTACTGGGTGCTGATGGTCCGGAAGACCTGCGAGATCGGAACCAGGAGTGGGTATTGACCTCAGGGTTGTTTAACAGTTTGGCCGGCGGACGTCTGGAGCTGGAAGCTGCGGCCTGATGCTCTATGGATGTTTACGTCGAGTCTAATTTTGTCTTAGAGCTAGCCTTGTTGCAAGAACAGCATGGCAGTTGTGAAAACATTCTTGAACTTTGTGAAACTGGAAAGACACAACTAATTGTTCCTTCTTACAGCCTTGTCGAACCCTATGAAACTTTGAGCCGCTACGCTAAGAACCGGACAAGGCTTTCATTTGACCTTGCGAACGAGGTCAAGCAGCTAGCGCGGTCAAAGCCTTATAAGGATGATATCGAGGATATGCAGAAGATCACCGGGTTTTTGGTCCGCAGTCAGGAGGATGAGAAGGAGAGACTGAAGAACACCCTCAACAGGCTCATCCAAGTCGCTGAGATTATTCCGTTGACGTCTAAGATTCTGTTATCGGCTATGAAATATCAGGTCGAACATGATCTGCTACCACAGGACTCAATAGTCTATGCGTCGGTGCTGGACCACATGGATTCACCGGAATCGACATCGAAGTGTTTTCTGAACAGAAACTCAAAGGACTTTGATGACCCGGACATCGTTGAGACTCTGAGAAAGCATGGATGCAAAATGCTGTTCAGATTCGATCACGGACATGGCTACATAACTAGCCACCTCTGATGAACTAGTGTTCGTCCTTTGTAAAGCCAGCCTTTTCGTCAGGCCTCGGACACCCGAGGTGGAGCGTGTGTGCCATGAATGGCGAGGCGACGAAGCCAAGCACTATCAACTGATTGCGCAAGGCGCTTGGCGTCGATGCCGAATCGATCCGCGAGAGGGCGGCTGCTTCCGCTTTCCAGGAACCCCTCTTAGACTCATCCTAGATTTGTATTTACTGACCTTCCGATACCGGATACGATAACTCCGTGAATCGAGCCCGAGGTTAGCTCTCTATCACGCGCACCCCCCTGAACCCCCTTACGATACGTGATTATCAACCGACGGCCCCTTTGCTCGCCGCCTCCTTTTAAGAACAAACGATGCCGCAGTTATCCAGAGGCGACATACTAGATCGCGTTGCGCGGGGTGAAGGGCTGAGAGGCGCCAACCTCGTGCGTACCGATCTTTCCGCAATGGACCTCTCCCGCGTAGATCTCGCCGAGGCCAACTTGAGGATGGCCGATCTCAACCGCGCGAACCTCAGAGAAGCGAGGTTGACGGGCTGTTTTCTTAGCGGCGCACTTTTGAACGAAGCCAGCCTCACCGGCGCCAACATGGTCGAATCGAGCATGATCGGCGCCTCATTGAAAAACGCCGACCTGAGCAGTGCCGACCTCAGCGGTTCCGATCTAACCGGTGCGAACCTTCAAGGCGCGCAGCTTGCGGGGGCATATCTAGTTGGCACGTTCCTGAACGAAACCGACTTGAGCGGCGCTAATCTGACAGGGGCTTTCGTGCGAATGGCTCAGATGGCGGGAAGCAATCTTGCCGGAGCGTCGCTTGAAAATGCTGACCTTTCCTACACCGATCTGTCCGGCGTTCGGCTCGACGGATGTTGCCTGATAAGCGCGAACTTGATGGGTGCGAATCTCTCAGGCAGCACTCTGAAAGGGTGCGATCTCCGAGGCGCAGACCTGACCGGAGCGGATTTTTCCGGATGCAATTTGACCGGGGCAAAACTGCGCGACGTCAAGTTCGCCGGCGTCAAGCTAACTGATGCGTGGGCCGAATGGGTGGACATGGCGATCGACGGCATCGAGGACCGCGCCTCTCTTGAAGAGGTGTTCGTCGGCATCATCGGCAAACCCATTGCGCAGTTGTTGGTGGAAGGCCGCGTCGGCGACGATGTGTGGGCTGTGATACTCGCTCATTTGTGCGCGTTTCAAATGGCCCATCCGACTAGTGCCGAAGTCCGCCTGAGAGGGATTCACGAGGGCATAAGCTCGTCGGTGCTTTACCTCGAAGCAGAACACGAGGTGAGTCTGGCCGCCTATCTTGCGGAGTTCGCCGACATAATAGGCAAGGGCTCGCTGGAGCTGTTCGAGCGGTTGGCAACCGCAGTCGCGGAGCGGAGCGAACGCGCACTTGGAGCGAGCGCCCCATCATATGAGTTCGCTGCCCAGTCATTTTCAACCCGCCACGATGGACTGGATCAAGCTCTAAGTCAACTGGCGGGCAAGGTGGAAGCGCTTCACCAGACCGCTTTTTGGACAAGCGACAAAGCAGTGTTGATTCTCACTGGCAATCGCCAGATATGGCTCGAAGCTACTTCCAACCCTTCACTCACACTGCGGCCGCCGCACGGCTCAGCCGTTGGAGTCGATCTCGTGCGCGGCCACTTCGTCACCGATGAGGTTCGACGAAGCAAGACGCTGGCTGGCACTCGATAGCCGGATCGACGCAAAGCCGCTCCTCAATTAGCGATTTATAATTAAGGGCTAATACTTGTCTAATCTCGCCGGGTTATAATAGCGCGGCACTAGTGAAGAGCTTCCGGCGCAAGTCAGCGTCGTGCTAAGCTAAAAGCATGGAGCAGCCCGGCGGCTCCAGCATCCATCAGCTTACAAGAGGAGTTAACCCATGAAATCGATCCGATTCAAACGCGTCACGGTTCTGCTGCTGGCGGCGATGATCGTCTCGCCGGCCACGCTGCTCGCAGATGATAAGAAGCCCGCCGCTAACCAGGAGCCCGCGCAGGCCACGACTGAGAGCGGCGTGAGTGCGGCCAAGGGCAAGCTCAGCGACGACGAGAATCCCTTGATGATCGGCAAGCGCAACATCAATAGCCATCAGATCAATTTCTACTCGCTTAACAAAGAAGTAAACATGGGCCGTCAGCTTGCCGCTGACGTCGATCGACAGGGCAAGTTCATCGAAGACCCGGTTGTGACTGAATACGTGAACCGAGTCGGCCAGAACCTCGCGCTCCATTCGGATGCAAAGATCCCGTTCACGATCAAGGTGCTCGATTCAGATGACGTGAATGCGTTCGCGCTGCCGGGCGGATTCCTGTACGTCAACAAAGGCGCGATACTGGCGGCCGACAGCGAGGCGGAACTCGCAGGAGTGATGGCCCACGAGATCGCGCACGTGGCCGCGCGTCACGGCGTCGAGCAGGCCTCGAAGGCTACGCTCGCAAACTACGCGATGATCCCGCTGATCTTTATGACCGGCGGGCTCGGGTACATTGCTTACCAGGCCGCGCAGATCGGCGTGCCGCTGACCTTCCTCAAGTTCAGCCGCAACGTCGAGACCGAAGCGGACAAGCTCGGCGCGCAGTACCTGTGGGCCGCGGGCTACGACCCCAATAACTTTCTCAGCTTTTTTGAGAAGCTCGAGAAAAAAGAGAAGCACAAGCCGGGCACTCTGTCGAAACTGTTTGGCACTCATCCTCCGACGCCCGACCGCATCGTCAAGGTTCACGACCTGCTGGCAAGATTCCCTGATCGCGATGAGTACACGGTCTCGACCTCTGAGTTCAATCGAGTGAAGTCGCGGCTGCTGGCAATCACGAATTCCAAGACGCTTGATGCGGCGGGGAACCGCGAAAGCGGCCCGAAGCGCCCGACGCTCAAGCGGCGTAAGGAAGGCGAAGACCCGTCGCAGCCGAGCGCCACTGGTGAGGATCAGCCCAAAGACAAGCCGACGCTGAAGAGACGCGATACCGACGGCAAGCCGGCTGATACCAAGCCGCCTGAGACCAAGCCTCCTGATCAACTGTAAGCTTTAGAACATCACTCCTCCGTAAGCTGAAGGGCCGGCCGTGCTTCCATCGCACAGCCGGCCCGCTTTGTTTCGAAAGCGCGTTGATTGAAACTCCCAGCCTCTCCGTGATAAGACATCATCCGCAGCACTCCAGTGGTTGAATCTAGATTGCTAACAGTCGGACGATCCGGTTTACGCCTATCGCCGTCGATGCGCACAAGGAGAATCGCGAATGACTTACAGGCAGAACTCCAGGCAGGGCCGCGCACTCGTGTGGTTTGTGCTTCTTATCATCTCGATTTGCGTTCCTCACGCCAGGGTCGACGCTCAACAGAAAGGTTATGATCAGAGCCTGCTGAAGGGACTTCAGTGGCGCAGCATCGGACCCTACCGCGGCGGACGTTCGACCGCAGTCGCCGGCGTCACGTCGCAACAGAACGTCTTCTACCTTGGCGCGACCGGCGGCGGCGTGTGGAAGACTAATGACGGCGGCATCAATTGGGAACCTATCTCCGATGAATACTTCAAAACAGGTTCAGTCGGAGCGATCGGTATCTCAGAGTCCGATCCGAACGTCGTGTACGTCGGGATGGGCGAGTCTCCCATTCGCGGAAACGTCTCGCACGGAGACGGCGTGTACAAATCGACCGACGCGGGCAAGACGTGGAAACACGGCGGGCTCGAAGACACTCGCCAGATCGCTCGTGTGCGCGTGCATCCCCGCAACCCCGACATCGTCTACGTCGCGGCGCTGGGTCACGTCTTCGGACCTAACGAACAACGCGGCGTGTTTCGTTCGACTGATGGCGGTAAGACCTGGCAGAAGGTGCTCTATCGCAGCAACAAAGCGGGCGCTACGGACTTGATACTCGACCCGACGAATCCAAACATCATCTACGCCGCGCTGTGGGAGGTGTATCGTCAGCCGTGGACTCTCGAAAGCGGCGGGCCCGGCGGCGGCATCTTCAAATCGACGGACGCCGGTGATACCTGGACCGAGATCACCCGCAATCAAGGGCTGCCTAAGGGCATGGTGGGCAACATTGGAATTACCGTTTCTCCGGTGAATTCCGATCGCGTGTGGGCGATCGTCGAGGCGGAGGACGGTGGCGTGTTTCGCTCCGACAACGCGGGCAAGACCTGGTCGAAAGTGAACGAGCAACGGAACCTTCGGCAGCGCGCCTGGTATTACACGCGGATCTACGCCGATCCGAAAAACGCCGACACCGTCTACGTGCTCAACACCGGATTCTACAAATCAAACGATGGCGGCCGAACTTATTCGAGCATCGGCGTCGGACACGGAGACTGTCATGACTTGTGGGTCGCGCCGAACGATCCCATGCGAGTGATAATGGGCGACGACGGCGGCGCCGAGGTGAGTTTCAACGGCGGGAAAAGCTGGAGCTCGATCAACAACCAGGCTACTGCTCAGTTCTATCGCGTGGCCCTCGACAATGATTTCCCGTATCACATCTACGGCGCGCAGCAAGACAACTCGACGGTGCGAATAGCCAGCCGGACAACAGAGGGCGGCATTGATCGAACCGATTGGTACGACGTCGGCGGCGGCGAGAGCGGCTGGATTGCGCCGAGCCCCAAGGATTCGCAGATCGTCTATGCCGGATCGTACGGCGGCCTGATAACCCGCCAGGATCATCGCACCGGCCAGGAGCGCAACGTGAATCCGTGGCCCGAGAACCCGATGGGTTGGGGCGCCGCCGAGTTGAAATATAGATTCCAATGGAACTTCCCGATCGTTTTTTCGCCGCACGATGCAAACACGCTCTACGCGGCCGCAAACGTGCTCTTCAAATCAACCAACGAAGGTCAAAGCTGGCAGCCAATCAGCGGAGACCTCACTCGCAACGACAAGTCCAAGCAGGGCTCATCGGGCGGTCCGCTCACCAAGGACAACACGAGCATCGAGTACTACTGCACGATCTTTACCGTGATGGAGTCGCCGGTCGAGAAGGGCACAATCTGGGCTGGCTCCGACGACGGCCTGGTGCACGTAACGCGCGACGGCGGCAAGAACTGGCAGAACGTCACGCCGCCCGGCATGCCCGAGTGTATTCAGATCAACTTGATCGATGCTTCTTCGATTGACGCGGGCACGGCTTATGTTGCGGCGACTATGTACAAGCTCGACGACTTCAAGCCGTACCTTTACAAGACCAATGACTACGGCAAAACGTGGAAGAAGATCACCAACGGAATTCCCGATGACGCATTCACTCGCGTGATTCGCGAAGACCCAAATCATCGCGGCTTGTTGTTCGCTGGAACCGAGACCGGCATGTACGTTTCGTTCGACGACGGCGAGAACTGGCAGTCGCTTCGGCTCAATCTGCCCGTAGTGCCAATAACCGATCTCGCAATCCACAAGCGCGAAAAGGACCTGGTCGCGGCGACACAAGGCCGCGCCTTCTGGGTGCTTGATGATCTGCCGATGCTCTATCAACTCGCGGATGCGGCGAAAGCTGACGCCTACTTGTTCAAGCCCGAAGACGCTTATCGCATGCCAGGTGGCGGATTCGGAGGGGGAGGCCGGGGCGGAGGGGCCGTCGGCCAGAACCCGCCGTCGGGCGGTGTGATCTACTACTACACGAAGACCAAGCCTGCGGGCGAGGTCACGCTCGAGATGCTCGACGCTTCAGGAAAGTCGATCAAGAAGTTCACGAGCAGAGCGAGCGAAGGCCAGGGCGGACCGGCCCCTGCAAGTGAGGAAGAAGGTTTCTTTGGAGGAGGAGGCCCGCGTCGTCTGCCTGCCGAAGCTGGACTGAACCGCTTCGTCTGGGACCTGAGGTATCCCGACGCGACTCGATTCCCAGGCTTGATCATGTGGGCTGGAAGCACGAGCGGTCCGCGCGCGGCGCCAGGCACTTATCAGGTGAAGCTTACGGTCGATGGCAAGACGATGACTCAGAGCTTCGAGGTGAAAAAAGACCCGCGCCTTGAAACGACTCAAGCGGACTTCGCAAAACAGCTCGACTTGCTTTTGAAGGTTCGCGACAAGTTCAGCGAGACGAGCGAAGCCATCCTGCAGATTCGCGATGCGCGCAAACAGATCGACGACATCACCAATCGCTTGAAAGATCAGCCGAGCGGCATAGCGATCGCCGATGCGGCCAAAGCGCTGAAGGCAAAACTCACCGCGGTTGAAGAGGAGTTGTATCAAACCAAGAACCAGAGCAGTCAGGACCCGCTGAACTATGCGATCCGCCTGAACAACAAACTTGCGGCGCTGACGGGAGTCGTGGGCAGTGCGGACTCGGCGCCGACCGACCAGACCTACGCGGTGTACGAAGAACTCGTCGGCAAGATCAACGCGCAGTTGAAGAAGTTTGAAGAGACTATGAGCACTGACCTGCCTGCGTTCAACAAAATGGTTCGAGATCAGGACATTCCCGCGGTCATCGTGAAACCCAAGGCCAAGGAGAAGTAAGAAGCGTAGTCAAGAAGCTATCTAACTTGGTTGAGGCTCGAGGCTCGAAACTGGTTTACGTATCAACCAGTTTAGAGGCCCGGGCCTTTTTGTTTGCAGGCGCGACTGGCCGTGCTTTGTTTCTGGCATTCAGCTTGCCCGTTTCTAACGGTGGATTTGAGGCATCTTTTGGTCGGACCTTATCATCAAGCAGTTACGCCAACTGCATGACAGGAGGAGTGTATTATGTACGTACAAACAGGTAAAACTTTCATCACGACGTTGATTGCGGTTGTGCTGGCATCGGGTGGTTTAGCATGGCTCTCAAGCGACGGCCGCAAGAGCGAACCAACTGCGCTGGCTGAGACAAATCAGAGCGCGCAGGCGCCAGCCCCGCAGTCTGACTCAGCGTACGAATCATCTGGTAACGCGAGCGGCGCAACAGCGAGCCCAACAACCTACGAAGATGGCTACAGGGCAGGATACCGCGACGGTCACCAGGATTGCTCGATCTCCCAGAACACATCCAGCGTCAGGCGCACCAACTATTCGCGGCGATACGCGCCGCGCACAAGAGTCGCCGGCGCCAGGTATTATGCCGCGCCGCGCCGGGGTCATTCGACCAGGAACATGATTCTGACGATCGCCGGACCGGCTGCGGTAGGAGCGGGCATCGGCGCGATTGCTAAAGGCGGTAAGGGCGCGGGCATCGGCGCACTGCTGGGCGGCGGAGGTGGCGCGCTGTACCACCTCTTCAAACACAGGCGCGATTAGGAGACCCAGACTCGGCTTGTTATTCAGCTATTTTCGATCTCGATTCTCTCGGAGCGTCGCGCCCCGAAAGAACTAACGATGAGGGCCACGTGTAAACGTGGCCCTCTTGAATTTGGACATTTCTCCGGAATCCCACCAACGCAGAGCCTGTGTGAAAACCCCAACCGGGAGGTTGGGGATGCTTCCTTCCAGCCTACAAGAGCAACAGCCCGCGATCTCGCAAATCCCCCAACCGGCAGGTTGGGGATCTTTCACGTTAGCCTGTCGGAGCGTCTCGGTCCTTCGCGACGGTCCATTGGTTTCTCGCGCTTTAGGCTGGAGTGAAGCATCCCCAACCTTCCGGTTGGGGGTCCCCAACCTTCCGGTTGGGGGATTTGCGAGATCGCGGCCGTTGCTCTTGTAGGCTGAAGTGAAAGCACCCCAACCTGCCGGTTGGGGGATTCTCGCGCCTTTTGACACGAGCTTCTGCGTTGGTGGGATTCGGTAGATAGTCCGAACTACGCTGCGCGGCTTGCTCCGATAAAACAACGCTGTTCAATCCGGGTAGATTGAACAGACGCGTCGCTGGTATAGTTACGCCTCAAACATGGCACAACAAAACACATTCGACGTAGTCTCGAAGGTTGACATGGCCGAAGTAAAAAACGCCGTCAACCAGGCGATCAAAGAGATCACTCAGCGATACGACTTCAAAGGAACCAACTCGAGCATCGACCTCGACGAGAAGGAGCACAAGCTGGTGCTCGCGACCGCAAGCGAATTCACGCTGCGATCTCTGAACGACGTGCTCCAACAAAAGCTCGTGCGGCGAAGCGTGTCATTGAAGGCGCTTTCGTATGGCAACGTCGAGCCGGCGGCGAAGGACAGCGTTCGGCAAACGGTCAGCCTTCAACAGGGGATTCCGATCGAGAAAGCCCGCGAGATCGTCAAGTCCATCAAGGACACCAAGCTCAGAGTGCAGGCTTCAATCAACGGCGACTTCGTGCGCGTTTCCGGGAAGGACCGCGACACGCTTCAGAAGGTGATCGCGCTGCTGAAGGAAACAGACTTCGGCATAGACATGCAGTTCACGAATTACCGTTCGCTTTGAGTGCACAACGCGCGAAACGACGGAGGCGGTGATGAAGCGGAGAGACGAAGCGTGGGCGCTGGCCCTGCTTGAGCAAATCATCGAACGTGACCGCGAAGATCGCGACGCTCTTCCCGGCTCTGTCGTGAAACTGGTGAAGCAGGCGGCTGTCATTCTTCGCAAGCGCAGACAGAGTCTGACTCCGGCGCGACCAAGGAACTGAGTGGGTACTGTGAAACATCACGGAAGGTTCTGTATCAACAACCTCAGCACATTTCGTCCCATTATCTTCCCAATCTCTTCGTCGGTGAACCCCTCAGCGAGAAGCGCGTCGGTTATTTGAACAAGCCCGCTTGTATCGAACGGCTCGGCGACTGCTCCATCAAAGTCTGAGCCCAATCCCACGTGATCGACACCAACCAGGTTCGCTGTGTAACGTATCGCCTTTGCGATCGCCTTCGCGTCCGTGCCGCACACCGCAGTATCCCAGTAGCCGATTCCTATCACCCCGCCGGTTCGCGCGATGCCTTTCAATTGTTCGTCGCTCAGATTGCGCTGATTGTCACATGTGCCCCTCACGCCGCTGTGCGAAACGAAAACGGGCCGAGTGGCGAGCGCCAGCACATCGTCGATCGTCTTCGCTGAAGCATGCGCAACGTCGACGATCATGTGCTTAGCTTCCATTCGCCTGACCATCTCTTTGCCCTTGTCGGTGAGCCCGCCTTTATCTACTCCGTGAGCAGAGCCGCCGATGTCCGTGTCAAAGAAGTGCGACGGCGACATCATTCGAAACCCCGCGTCGAATAGCAGGTCGATATTGTCGAGGTTGCCGTCAAGGGCCTGTGCGCCTTCGATGCCCAGAAACCCCGCGGTGATGTGGGGCTCGGTTAAGCGGCGATCAAGGTAGCTCGAAAGCTCCGCCGACGTTCTGATCAGCGTGAACTTGCCGCCCGATCGAGCGGCCGTGTCTTGCAGCTTCTTTGCCTGATACAACGCTCTCTCGGTCAGGCTGCTCCAGGTAGCGGTTGGCCAACGCTGGGCGATTGCCAGGATTGTTATGTTGTCGGTTGAGTCGTCATTGCGCTCGATGTTCATCTTCCACACGTAAGGCGTCTTGGTCACGACGGTAAAAGACTGAAGCGCGACGTTGCCTTCGATCAGCCTCGGGACATCGACGTGCCCGCGAGTTGCGTGATCGAGCAGGTCCCTGTCCCACAGCAGCGAATCCGCGTGAAGATCGGCGACCAGCAGCTTCTTGTGAAGCTCGACCGCGCGCTCGGAAGCGAGGTAAGGGGGCGGGTTGAGGGAAACGTTCAGTCTCTTTTCAAGCTGCGCGGGCACAACAAAAAAGAATGCCCCGAGCAATAGCAAAACAATCACGGCGAGGGTGATGAGGATTTTCTTTTTCATAATGTTCTTTCAGAGCAAGACGACACGAAGTCACACAAGCGTCTATTAGGTTCTGCGCTATAGATTCCCGACGTCGACGTGGAGCGGGCGCTCCTCAATCAAGGAAAGCCCATGCTTGCTGATTGCGTCGAGGATCGGGTGCTCAAACTGATCCTCACCCGGCAACAAGTTGTAGCAAGCTGCCGAGGTCAGCAGCGCCGGAGTCGAATCACTCTCGGCATAACGCGCGGCTGCGTCCGCCATCCACGCGAGCTCGAGCAGCGCGCCTAACCGATCAACAGTGCGTCGCGCATGCGTTTCGGCCCAGGAGCGATGAGTGAGTCTCTCTCTCGTCAACATTGCGTTGAGCTGTGCGAGCGCCCGCTCAAACCTTTTGCGGGTAAGCGACAGGAAATCGGCCGGCCAGCGTTCGAGCGCGTCGCCCACCTCCGAGCGCCATCGGTCTAACAAGTCAGAGCGCCCGGCGTCGCGCACGATCTGTAAGCACAGCGTGTTGTGCGCGCCTTCCCACGTCTCGATGATCATCGAATCGCGAAGCAAGCGGGGAAGCACGGTGAAGTCTTCGCAGATGCCGTTTCCCCCGAACACCAACACCGCTTCGCGAACTGAGTCTGTCAGCGTAACCGCCGTGCGGTACTTCGCCAGGTTGACAAGGAAGCGCTGCCACATCGCCTGACTCGGGTCTTCAGCCACGATGCCGTGCATATCCACCAGCGCAACGAGCTTGAAGGTGAGCAGCCGGTAGCGCCACAGTTTTTCAAGCAGCCGGACGAGCGTCTCCTGAATGAGCGGATACTGAATGATCGCTTGCCCGAACGCTTCGCGCTGGCCCGCGTAGTTGCGCGCCTCCAGAAACGCCCGGTGCAGGATGCCACACGCGTTCGCCGCGTTGTGAATGCGCGAAACATCGATCACATAGTTCATCAACGTCTTGAAGCCATCGGCCGGTTCGCCAATAGCCCAGCCGCTCGCTTGATTGAAATCCATCTCGGCGGTCGGCAGCGATTGAGTGCCCAGCTTGTCCTTCAATCGTTTGAACGAGATCTTGTTGAGCTGGCCATCGGGCAACACTCGCGGCACAAAGAAAATCGCGACTCCCGCTGTGCCGCCAGGCGCGCCGGCCGGGCGAGCCGCGACAAGGAAGTACTCGTCGGGGTTCGAACAGAACCACTTCTCGCCGGTGATCGACCACGTGCCGTCCGGATTAGGCTTTGCTTCGGCTTCAATCGCGCCAACGTCAGAGCCGCCGTCCTGCTCGGTGACGAATTGCGCGCCCGCGAGCGGCGTATCGACCGAGAGCATCAACGGAAGGTATGTCTCACGAAGGAAATCCGATCCGCGAGCTTCGACGGCGCGGATCAATCCGTCAGTGCAACTCAAGCCGCAGTTCACCGACGCTTCGCCGTTGTGAGCGAGCAGGTATACCATCGCGAA